>CAQBRY010000019.1 GCA_948762645.1 uncultured Eubacteriales bacterium
ACCAAAACCTACAGAATAAAAGGAGACATTAAATTATGGCGGGCGGTAAAATTTATGGAACAGCGTATAAACCAAATGGGACGAAATCCGGTGTTTATGATGTGTGGCTGTCATGGAATAGTAGCGTTTCAGACCTTACTTCAACTGTGAATGCTACTTTATACGTTAAAAGAAATGACGGATATTCAAACAGTGCATGGAATAATTTTCATCAGGTCTGGGGTCGAATATACTTTAATGGAAATGAAGTAGGAAGATATGATAATTTAGATATTGATACAAGAAAATCTAAAACAGCAACATTATGCTCGGCGACTTTTTCAGTAAAGCATTCTAACGGAGCGGAAAAGAAAATAAATTTATCTGCTTCTTTTGGTGGAGTGGCGGTATCCGGACTCGATAGGGGAACCGTTTCATCTACTGAAGTTAGTCTTGGGACAATATCTATATATAGCCATTGCACAGCTCCAACGTGGTTCTCGGTTTCACCAAATCCTTTTGAAAGCAAAGTAAAGTTAAGTTGGGGTGGAGCTTCAGGTGGCACTAACAATTCAATTAAAAATTATTATATTCAATATGCAACCAGCGATGATAATTCTAATTGGAGCGGTTGGAGTGGTTTAACTACTACAGAGGCAACCAAAGCGGATATTTCCCCTCAAATAAGCAGAGGAAAGTATATAAAGTACAGAATCAGAACACAAGGAACAGCAGGGGAATCTTATTATTCAGGGTATAAAGAAACATCTTCAATAAGAAGAAACAGTAGACCTAATCCTCCTACTGAAATTAAAACGTCTTTACTTAGTTATGTTTTAGGAGAGTCCATAACTATTTCATGGAATGAAGCAAAGGATATTGACAATAACATTACAGCTTATAGTTTAGAAAGCAGAAATTCAGCTGATGGTTCTAATTGGGGCGAGTGGACTTCGCTTACTGAAAAAACAAACAAGCTTTCTTATAAGTTCACACCTTCCGCATCTTTTCTTCAAAATCAGTCGTTTGTACAGTTCAGGGTTTATTCTGAGGATTTACTTGGGGCGATAAGTAGCAAAGCTATTGTTTCAGAAGCTGTACAAAGGGATGATAATACCGGAGTAAGGTTTGGAATAGGTGGCAAATATAAGAAAACTTATTTATATGTAGGGAACAGTGGCAAGTGGCAAGAATATGACGTTTATGACGGTATTTATGGAAAATGGAGTACAGTATAAGTTTATTCATCGTTTAGACTCTTTTCTTCTAAATAACCATCACTCATAAATTCAAAGTTTACAGCTTTGACGAAGTTTCTGGCAATATATAACTCATGTTTTTCTATAGAGTATGTCATTTTAAGAAGGTCGGAGTTAATTCTTTTTAAGTTAGTGGATTTACCATTTTCTAATTTATAAAGCGTGTATAAGCTCACACCTAAAGCTTTTGCTCCTTCAAAAAATGAAAGGTTTTCACGCCATCTGAGATATTTAAGATTTTGAGATACTGTTTTTAGCAGACTTAGACTAGACGGATTTTTATAAAAACAAGAAGTGGCCTTATTAAAATACATCGACCAAAGCTTTGACTCCAATTTTTTATAATCTTCCGCACTAATATCTAATTGATATTCTTCGGGAATCATTAATTTTGTATTTCCAGTTTTTAAAGGCGATTTTACAAGAAAAATTACATTTCTGATTTTGGTTTCTCCCTTAATTTTAATGCTTACATCCATATATGCCGGATAAGAGCCATAAATTGCATTTTTTAGTTTAAGCTCGATAATAGTGTATTTTGATAGTTCGATCTTTTCAAAAGAAACCATTTGGGCAGGAAAGAAAAATCTATTGACTTTTTTATATTAGTTTTTTATAATTAAATTGTTTTAAGGTGTAATAAGTTAAATTTGAAACATTGTTTATGAGTGTTTATTCCTGTTTATGCAAGTGAGCCTGAGTAAATAATTGAAAACAAAGAATTAAATTTAATGAGTTTTGTTCTGACGATTATTCCTACTTTGTAATAAATATATTTTTGTCAGATATGCTCTATTGTACCTTTTGATGGATATTCTATTGAAAGGTGTTTTTTATTATGGATGAAGAACTATTGCTTAAAATGGTACAAGGTCAGATAGGCTATATTTTTAAAAATATTGACCTATTAAAGCAGGCGTTTATTAGAAAATCCTATACGGAAGAAAACGGCGGGGAGAACAATGAGGTTTTAGAATTTATAGGCGATAAAGTTCTCGACTTTGTAGTGGTAAGGTTCCTTTCTCAGCGGTATGGACATTTGGAAAATGTTTACCTCTGTGACCTCAACGAAGGTGAACTCACAAGTCTTAAAAGTAAAATGGTAGGGAAAAAATCATTAGCTTTAAGGATGGATGAACTTGGCTTTGCCCAGCATCTTATTATGGGAAAAAGTGACATTCAGAATAATATTAATGAGAAGTTTTCCATTAAAGAAGACTTATTTGAAGCTATAATTGGTGCGGTTGCTATTGATTCTTGCTGGAATCTTAATGATATTCAATCTGTCGTCGAAATTATGCTGAACCTGGATTCATTTTTAATAAATGAAGAAGAGACTAATTATGTAAAGCTTATTCAAGAGTGGGAACTAAAGAAAAAGGGAGTTATCCCTCTGTACAAATACTACGAAGGTTCCTATGAATCAACTTGGTATTTCCCTTTTAATGGTATTTCTCAAACATTTCCTATGTTATATCCTATTCATGAACTAAGATTTCATTGCAAGCTTAAATTGTTAGACTCACTTCCTATATTTCGTGGGTTCGGCCGCTCGAAAAATGAAGCAAGAATGGCAGTATGCGAACTAGCCTACAACTATTTAAGAAAAAATGACCTATTGTTTTGTATCCGAGATGAAATTGAGAATCCTAACAAGGATGATGCGATAAACCAGCTAGAAATACTTGCTCGCCGAGGGTACTTTTCTATTCCGACATACGATTTTGAAGAAAACTACGATGCCAACGGCAATCCCATCTGGAAATGCAGTTGCCACATAGAAGAATATGATATACGTTTTTGTGCTGAGTCATCATCGAAAAAAGATTCAAAAAAGACTGCTGCCTTTGAAATGCTTGAATACGTTTTAAGAAAGGAGAAATAAATTATATGATTAAATGGTGTTTTAATTACGATTCCGGTAAATATGAATACATAGATAAGGATGGATTCAGTATTACACAAGGAGAATATGCTTTTAACTGGGATGATAGTGAATATATCAGAGAGGAAAGCGAACAAGGAAACCAAGATTGGTAAATAATATAATTTAAAATAGGGGTCACAAACGAGCAAATAAGCTGCGACTATTTGGTAATTTGTGATGTGTTTTTCAATACGCATTTTTGTAATCCTCACAAATTACAGAATTCTTTTCAAAAATGTTCACAATAGGAGCCCTTTTATAAAATTAATTATTGGACTTTTAGCACAACATGAAAAGTACATAAGGTTAATTTTTGTTAGACAAGTTAAGCCCTATGCACTTTAATCTATTTTTGCACTGCCGGGATATTTTTATTATACGATAGTGTGATTATAGTTATTTTATCTTGCTGATAAATTAAAATCTTTAGATTCGACTATGATATAATATATAAGTATGAGAGAATAATTAAAAGTATAAAAAGGACTGATAAATCAATGAAATCATATAGAAAAGAGTTGTTTTTTAATATTCCATCGAGAAGAGGAATCGTAAATATCACAGAACAGGTCCAGGAAGCTGTTGATGAAAGCAACGTTAAAGAGGGGCTTGCTTTAGTTAATGCCATGAATATAACTGCAAGTGTGTTTATTAATGATGATGAAGGTGGACTTCATCAAGATTATGAGGTTTGGCTTGAAAAACTTGCCCCGGAAAAACCATATGAACAGTATAATCATAACGGATATGAAGATAACGCAGATGCACATTTGAAAAGAACAATCATGGGAAGAGAAACAGTTGTTGCAATTACAAATGGAAAACTTGATTTTGGTACTTGGGAGCAGATATTTTATTTTGAATTTGATGGGAAACGTCAGAAACACGTACTTATAAAGGTTATTGGAGAGTAAAAAATATTTAGCAAAAATTTTGAAGGGCGGGGGATATAGTGCAAAAGACGTTGTTATATATTCATGGTAAATGTGGCGGCTCTAAAGAGACGGAACAATTCAAGACATATTGTAATAGGTATAGCATTTACGGAATTGATTTTGAGGACTTTACACCTTAGGGAACAAGGAATTTAATTGTATCCACATTTGAAAAACTGCAAAAAGAATATACAAGCTTTTCAGTTATTACTAATAGTATGGGTGCTTATTTTGCCATGTTAGCATTGCAAAATAGCAATGTGGAAAAGGCATTTTTTATTTCGTCAATACTTAATATAGAAAAACTCATACTTGATATGATGATACAGGCTAATGTTACGGAAAAAGATATTAAAAAACAGCAAAAGATTGAAACTGATTTCGGAGAAGTGCTTTCATGGAATTATTTAATTTTTGTAGGAAATAATCCAATCCGATGGAATGTCCCTACAAATATTTTATACGCAGAGAATGATAATATGACTTCACGATAAACAGTTGATAAATTTGTAAACATACATAATGCTACATTAACCGTTATGCGTGGTGGGGAGCATTGGTTCCATACTACAGAGCAACTTGAATTTTTAGGTGAATGGCTATCTAACAATCTGTAATACTTGGACTAAAGGGCATCATTTCAAAATACAAAATAATAAATTTTATTAAGAGAGATGCAAACGTTTGTAATTAATCTGAAAAAATGTGAAATCTCAAGTATCGATTAATCTGACGATGGTTGCAAGTTTTGAACTAGGCTTTTTTCCGCGCTCACCTTCTTATTTTTTAACAATAATTTAAAAATTGTTCTGACAAGCGGTTGAACAAAAAATAATTCTACAAAAAAAGCGAATGGAAAATTAAAAATTAATTTCTGCATCCAGTTAGATAAAAACTCAGAATTAATTCCATTATAAAGGACTGTTGCTATAAAAGACATCATAGGGCACATCAGACAGACTGTTGAACAGATTATTGCTGTTGTAACGACATAAGGCTTGTCTTTCATCGGGTTCACCTTTTTAAAAGCCATTTTTAAAGAAAGTGGTTCAGCAATAAATATTTCTAAAAGAAATGCAAAAATAAATTCTATTAATATTACATTTTTAGCGGTCAGAAATACGCTGTTAGACATACCGCCCATTTCAATCGCTATATTGTAAAATACAAAACAGTGAACACTGATAATTACAGATAAAAATGCAAAGATAATTTTTTGAAATTTTGTAGTTGGCATAAAAATTGACACTCCTAGCTTTAAATTAATAACAAAAAAACATGTAATGCTCCGTTCCGTAATCAGATTTACGTGCGTAGCACTACATGTGTCGTACTTTTACGATATCATAAATTAAGAAATGTGTCAAGTAGCAATTTAAACTGCAAGTGTGCTTATTAATGATGGTGGAAGCGGACTTCATCAGGACTATGAGGTTTGGCTTGATAGGCTGACGCCGAAAACATATTTTTGACGTATAATACGTGATCGTAAGCTTATTTTGTAGAGGAGTATTAATATGTTATTTGCTAACGACTATAACGACAATCGTGTATATATTGACGATATACACAGCAATAAGGAATATTATTGTCCTTACTGCGGAGCCACACTTATTACAAAGAAAGGAGATATCCGAAAGCATCATTTCGCTCATAGGTCACACCACGTTTGCTCTGACACATGGGAACAAGAACACAGTTATGATACTTCCGAGTGGCATAATGAATGGCAAAATCGTTTTCCAAAAGCAAACCAAGAAATAAAGCTTACGCTTGGTGAAACTATTCATCGTGCGGATATACTGGTTAGTCGTACTGTTATTGAATTTCAACATAGTATTATGTCAGCGAAGTCTTTTGATGACAGGAATAACTTTTATTTTAATCTTGGTTATAAGGTTGTCTGGTTATTTGATGTATCCGATTTATTTACTAAGAGACGTTTAACTTACGAATACCGAGGTCATGATTTACTTTTTTGTTGGAAAAATCCTAAAAAGGCGTTTAATAGTTATGATGTGAAGTACGGATGTATCGATTTGTTTTTTCAAATTAAAGATACTGAAAAAAAGTGTATTGTCAGAGTAAAGAACGTCTCAGAAATGGGGTTTGAAATGTTTACTTCTACCGACTTTATCGATAAGATTGAGTTCCTTGAATACGCTGGTGTAAATAATGGTAACTGTTTAGCACCTGATACTGGTTACATGGAAATAAACGAAAAGTATCTCCGATTTAAAGAAAAGTATAATATATTTCTCAACCATCAACAGGAGTGTGCGGTACAAGCAGTAGAAGGAGCAAATTTACTTTTGGCAGTTCCCGGTTCAGGAAAAACAACTGTACTTGTGGCTCGGCTTGGATATATGATTTTTGAAAAAGGAATTAATCCTCAAAATATACTTGCTATTACATTCAATAAAGATGCTGCTTACGACATGAAGAAGAGATTTTTAAAATTATTTTCATTAGATATTAAGAAATCAGTTGAATTTAGAACTATAAATAGCCTTTGTTATAGTATTTATAAAAATTACTGTAAAAAGAAAGGACGATATTTGAGAAAAATAATTGAAGATAAGGAGTATCGCAAGATTCTTGCAAACATTTATAAACAATGCAATGACGGTGAATTTGCGACTGAAAATGATATAATAGAGCTTATAAGTACTTTTTCATATATTAAAAATATGATGATGTCTGACGAGCAAATCGGCAAACTTAATGAAATTATTCCAAATTTAAGTCAAATGTATTTTAAATATACGAAGGAGCTAAAAAGTAAGTACTATATGGATTTTGACGATCAGATGGTTTTTGCATTTTGGATTCTTTCAAATGATGCAGATACTCTATATTCTTTAAGAAGGCAATTTACATATATTTGCGTAGATGAAGCACAGGATACATCTAAAATTCAACATAAAATCATTCAGCTACTTACGGGAACAAATAATATTTTTATGGTCGGCGATGAAGATCAGAGCATTTATGGTTTTCGTGCGGCATATCCAAAAGCTCTTTTGAATTTCAAATATGATTATCGAAATCCATATATTCTCCGAATGGAACGGAATTATAGGTCAACAAATCAAATCGTTGAGAAAGCACAAAAATTCATATCTCGTAATAAGGGTAGATATGAAAAAAATATGGTTGCCGAGAGGAATAACGGAAAAGACGTCGAACTTATATCTGTAAAATCAAGATCCGACCAATATAAATACTTGCTTGATGTTGCTAAAAATCATAATTGCGAAACCGCTTTTTTATATCGTGATAACGAAAGTGCTGTTGTTTTGATTGATTTATTTTTAAGAAATAATATTCCGTTTAGGCAGAAAAAACCTGAAATGAACTTTTTCGGGAACAGGGTTGTAAAGGATATCATAGCTTATCTAAAGTTGTCTTTGAACGAGTTTGACGTAGAATCTTTTGAATATATTTGTAATAAGGGGCTATTTTATCTTAAGGCTAAACAGAAACAATGGGCAATCAAAAAATGTAAAGCTAAGCATATATCAGTCTACGATGCCGCACAAGAACAAATGCAGTATGTTGAATACCGATATAGACATCGTGCCGAAAAATTTCGTTCTAATATGTACGAGATATCAAAATCTTCTTCTATTGATGCGATAAATTTAATTTGTGATGAAGGGTATGGTTTGTATATTCAAGATAAAAATTATGACTATGGGAAAATTGAAATTTTAAAAGTTCTTGCCAAGCAGGAACCAGACATCAAAAAATTTTTGGTTCGATTAAGTTTTCTTGAATCAAAATGTTTTGAAGGTTTTAATCCAAATGAGAGTAATCCAATTGTACTTTCAACAATACACTCGAGTAAGGGACTGGAATACGATAATGTATATATGGTTGATATTTATGATGGACGTTTTCCTTCGTCAGCACCGAGTATTTTTTGCATTTCAAAGGATAATGCTGATGGTATGCAAGAAGAACGCCGACTATTTTATGTGGGTGTTACAAGGGCAAAAAACAACCTTTATATTATGAACATTGAAGATAAGAGAAGTTCATTTGCCGAAGAATTATTTCCAGACTTAAAGGAAAAAATGTCTCTTCCCCCTACTGCTGTTTGCTCATCTATAGAAGTTACGTTACACGGAATCTAAATATATACGAACACTTTGCAACGTCTGGTGCACCAAATAAAATCAGACAAGAAATGAGTGTAATGAAAAATTGGTAAAATGGTGGAAAGCATATAATATGGTTATAGGTAACTGTGATAGTAATACAGATAAAAATCTTTATGATAAGCTTAAGCATCTCAAGTAATGTATATTTTAAGTCCTATTTGTAGAATAAATATAACAACATTTACAAATACTATTAAAAACGTAGTATGTAGGTGATTTTTATAAATTCAGTATGGCACGAGAGTATCAAGATAAAAAAATTCCCAAAATTAAATGAAGATACAAAAGCAGATGTTTTGATAATTGGCGGTGGACTTGCTGGGATTTTATGTGCATATTTTTTGAAGCAACGAGGTGTAAATTATATATTGGTTGAAGCACAAAAAATTGGTATGGGAATCACGAAAAATACCACTGCTAAGATTACGTTTCAACATTCATTGATCTACAGTAATTTAATAAAAAATTATGGGTTAGAACGTGCAAGACAATACTTTGAATCTAACAAAATGGCTTTGGGGTTATATGCTGATATCTGTAAAAATATGGAATGCGGTTTTGAAAAAAAGTCTGCTGTTACTTACTCAATTAATAGTGTAAAAAATATTGAAGAAGAAATTTTAGCTCTTGAAAAACTAAATTATAAAGCACAATTTTTAGATAAAATAACTGTACCAATCAAAATATCCGGGGCCATAAAATTTGAAAATCAAGCTCAATTTAATCCTTTAAAATTTATGGCTAATATCTGTGAGAATTTAAATATTTACGAAGACACATTTATACACAAGCTAGATGGAAATATAGCTTTTACTGAAAATGCAAAAATTGGAGCTAAAAAAATTATAATCGCAACGCATTTTCCGTTTATAAATTCTCATGGCTCTTATTTTTTAAAAATGTATCAAAGTCGGTCATATGTTGTAGCGATTCAGAATGCTGCACAGGTAGATGGCATGTATGTTGACGAGTCTCAAAATGGGATGTCTTTTAGAAATTATAAAGATTTGTTATTAATAGGTGGGGGAGACCATCGTACCGGAAAAGGAGGGTGCGGGTATGAGGGGCTTAGGAAATTTGTTAAAGCGAATTATCCTAAGTCAAAAGAAAAATACTTTTGGGCAACTCAAGACTGCATGACACTTGACAATATTCCCTATATTGGACAGTATTCCTCAAATACTCCCAACTGGTTTGTAGCAACCGGTTTTAATAAATGGGGAATGACATCCTCAATGGTGGCAGCAAAAATTCTTTCTGACCTTGTTTTGGAAAAGAAAAATCATTTTTCTGAGGTTTTTTCACCGTCCAGAAGTATTTTAAAACCTCAGCTTTTTGTGAATTTAGGTGAAACCGTTTTGAATTTTTTTACTCCGACTTTGAAAAGGTGCCCTCATTTGGGATGTGCTCTAAAATGGAATAATTATGAACATTCTTGGGATTGCCCTTGTCATGGCTCACGTTTTACCGAGCAAGGTAAAATTATCGATAATCCGGCAAAGAGGGATGTAAATGTTTAAAAATTTTTTTGAAGGATGGTGTTTTAAACATCAAAATAAAAATTGTACGGTATCTGTAATTTCGGGTATATCTAATTCAAATGCCTTTATACAAATTATTACCGATCAAAATTCATATAATATTAATTTTCCAAAATCTCAATTTACTAAAGGGGAATATATAAAAGTTGGAAACAGCATTTTTTCTTTTGACGGAATAAAGTTAGACATAGATACTAAAGACCTTAACGTGCACGGTGAAATTTTATATAATAATTCAGCCCTGCTAAAAAGCGATATAATGGGACCTTTTCAATTTTTGCCGATGATATGTCGTCATGGAATTATAAGTATGCACCACGAACTTAGAGGACAATTGAAAAAGACATCGGACGTTCTTTTCCAAAAAGTTATGTATGGATTTAAAGTAATGACTTTGACGAAAAATGTTCCATAATGGTTGCCATTGCAGATATTTCTATATTTGGGTTTCAATTTAAAGGGATAATTTGCGATGTTTATCATAAAGGGAATGAGTATCGAATTGCTACTTATAATGGTGGTAAAATTTTAAAATGTACTAAAAATAAAATTATAATTTATAATAAAAAATTTCGATTAGATGTAGGTATTTCTGGACCTGTAGGGTTTGATTTAAATGCACCGGTCGGTGGAAATATGATCAAAGTGATTAAAGGATTTCCTTCGGGCCGAGATAATTTTAAATTTTTTCAAGATAATAATTTGGTTTTTGATATGCATAGTTCCAAAACTAGTTTTGAGTTTGTTGAGTTTTAATTTTTGACTCTACTTATTATACAAATCATAAAATATTAATAATTCTTCCCAAATAGAAAATCCTATATTTATTACTAAATATGGTGGGGGAAGCATTTATGATTAGTGAAGATACAATAAAACTTTTAAAGGAATGTAATGCAGGTGTGAAAATGGGAGTTAGCTCCCTTGATGACGTAGTAAAGCACGTAAAAAATGAAACTGTTAAAAAACTGTTGTTAGATTGCAAAGAAAAGCATGAAAAATTAGGAGAAGAAACTCATAAAATTTTAAATGAATACCATGATGAGGGAAAAGAGCCCAATTTTCTGGCAAAGGGGATGTCATGGATGAAAACAAACGTTCAACTTGCTATGAATGAATCTGATAAAACAGTAGTAGATTTAATTACAGATGGTTGCAATATGGGCGTAAAATCTTTAAGCAGATATTTAAATCAATATAGTAATGCTGACGAAAGAGTCAAAGATATAGTAAAACGCCTTATCAATATCGAAGAAAAATTAGTAATTGATTTGAGACCGTATCTATAAATTTAAAAATCTGAAAGGTTTTATATAATGACAGACCAAAAATAAAAAGTGAGTGTCAGACTAATCACAAAGAATAATCGGTTTATATTTAATACCTTCTGTTATGCCCATAGATTTAAAAAATACATTTCACAAAAAAGGATATATTTTTTCATTTTTTCACACACTAGTAAATAAACGTGCTTGTGGAGGGAAAAATATATGGAATTTTATCCTAAAAAAATATTTTATGAGAAAAACATATTTTCATACCCCTTAGGGAATTACCTACGAAATAAATATTTAAATATACCATGGATAGAAATAGAAAATCATAATAATATTCCCATTCTTAGAAAAAATGCCAATAGTGAATTTGCAAAAATGAAAAAGAATATAATAATCGGAACAAGAAAAACACATAAATATGTTCCAAATCATAAAACTTCGGATTTTTTAGTTCCGTATACTTCTTCGGGATGTTCGGCTGCCTGTCTTTATTGCTATCTGGTATGTAATTACAATAAATGCTCGTATTTAAGATTATTCGTAAATAGGGAGAAAATGCTTGAAAAAATCATTAAAACTTCCTATAAAAGTGAGAAAAACTTTACATTTGAAATAGGGAGCAATAGTGATCTTGTGCTTGAAAATATGATTACAAATAATCTTCCATGGACTATAAGTAATTTCGCTAGAGAAGCTAAAGGGCATTTAACTTTGCCTACCAAATTCGATATGATTGATCCTATTCTCAATATTGATCATAAACATAAAACTATAATAAGAGTGAGCGTAAACCCTGACGAAATTATTAAAAAGGTAGAGTTTGGAACCTCTTCCTTAAATAAAAGAATCAACGCTATAAATAAGTTATGTGAGGCAGAATATCCGGTAGGAATATTAATAGCCCCGGTTATAATGATAGATAACTGGCAAAATTTATATCTTAATCTTTTTAAACAACTTAGTGGAGAACTATCAGACAAGGCTAAAAAGAGTATGTTTATAGAAATAATATTTATGACTTATAGTTATATTCATAGAAAGATAAATACCGAGGCATTTAAAAACGCTATAGATCTTTACGATAAAAATCTAATGACAGGTCGAGGAAGAGGAAAATATTGCTATAAAAAAGATTTGAGAGCCCAAGGAGAAGAATTTTTTAAAAATATACTCCCTAAATATTTGCCAAAATGCAAAATAGAATATATAGTATAAAATTTCAAAAGTTTTCGTATAATCATAGACCCGAAATAAAGAGGGAAGGGAAAGCTCGTCATAAAGGGGTAAACTAGCAATGGTAATATATAAAAATGTAAGCTATAGGTGATCGAAGCTTTTTATACAAATACTAAAAGGTAATTTTTGATAATAGAAAAAGACATATCGAAGATATATACTTTCAATATGTCTCCCGGTATATGAATACTCCTAATAAAATCACTTACAACTTAGTGGATAAAAGGAGCATTTGGCTAAAACCATAATGTCAATTTTTTAATTGACACCAATTTTGATACCAATTATAATATAAATAAAAGTCCGTATGAAAATTTTAAAAAGAACAGTATGGAATTAATTATTAATTTCTACAGAATGTCTTTTTATAAGACAAGAAAATTTTTATTTAATAGGTAGAAGTTTGGCGAAATATTGGTCTAAAAAATTTTGAACATATAACTGTTAGCCAAATGCTCCAAGGCTAGAAAATTAAATATTCCTCAATAGCTCAGTCGGTAGAGCATGCGGCTGTTAACCGCAGGGTCGTTGGTTCGAGTCCAACTTGGGGAGCCAGGTATCCCTATAATTAGGCTTTTTTAATGTAATTTTATAAGTAGGTTGGGTGATTTAGCAATGAAAATTAGAAAGGCAGTTATACCTGCAGCTGGATTTGGAACAAGAGTTCTTCCGGCAACTAAATCTATGCCTAAGGAAATGTTTCCTATTATAGATAAACCTACCATCCAATATGTTGTTGAAGAAGCAGTTAATTCTGGTATAGAAGAAATTTTAATAGTTGTTAGTAGAGGAAAGGAAGTCATTTCTAATCACTTTGATAAATCACCCGAACTAGAATCTATTTTACGTAAAAAAAATAAGTTGAATTTATTAGAGGATATTGAATATCTATCTGACAGATGTAATATATTTTTTTGTCGTCAGCGAGAAGCAAAAGGGTTGGGACATGCTATTTTATGTGCTAAATCTTTTGTTGGTAAAGAGCCATTTGCTGTTTTGTATGGAGATGACGTAATAATTAGTGACATTCCGGTTTGTAAGCAACTTATTGACGCATTTAATAAATATAATTTGGGAGTAGTAGGAGCAAAAGAAGTAGATAAAGATAAAATTCATAAATACGGATCATTAAAGGTAGAACATTTGGAAAAAAATTTTTTTAAATGTACTGACATGGTGGAAAAACCTACTTTAGATAAGATAATGTCTTTATATTCAATTTTAGGAAGATGTATATTAACACCTGACATTTTCGACATTTTGGAAGATACGCCTCCAGGAGTAGGCGGAGAAATACAGCTTACAGACGCAATGAAGTATATAGCTCGTCAAAAGGGAATGATAATGGTGGATTTTGAAGGAAAAAGGTATGATATGGGAAATAAATTGGAAATAATGAAAGCTTCTGTGGAAATAGCTTTAACTCATCCGGAAATAGGTAATGAATTTAAAAATTATCTAAAAGATTTAGACTTAAGTAGTGACATTTTATAATAAGATAAATTATTAGTATGAATTTCAAAAGGCCATTAAAAAATTACTGTATTTTTTCATATCTTCTCCTATTTTTATTTCTCTTTATGGATAATTATTCTTATCATTCTACAGTTTATGATATTTATAATTTTAATTTTAAATATGTACAAAATAATAATTCTGATTTTAGCATAGTTAATAATCAAAAAATAAATATTAATATTGTAAGTAAAGATATTTTAATAAAGTATTTGCGGGGTATAGGCAGCAGCAAAGCCCAAAATATAATTAATTATAGGGAAAAAATGGGCGGATTTTATACTGTTAGTGAGATATTAAATGTAAACGGTATAGGGGAAAATATATTTAATGAGATAAAAGATTGTATATGTGTTTAGATATTAGGGGCATTTAATTATAAAAATAAAGGTTGTATTTGAGTATTAGTCATAGCCATATTTATAGTTTTTTCAAGAAGATCAAAATTAGCTACCAACGATTGAGGTTTATTTTCCGGGTCATCTTGTTTTAAGGGTACAAAAAATATATTTTTTGTATTAATAGCTTTTCCTATATTTTGTGCAGAGGCTCCTAGTGCGTCGTTGGTTGCTAATGCTATTACTACGGGTCTTTGTATTCTTAAGTGAGACTTTGCGGCCATGATTACGGGTGTATCTGTTATAGCATTACAAAGTTTTCCCAAAGTATTTCCTGTGCAGGGACATATCGCCAATACGTCTACCATTTTTTTGGGACCTATAGGTTCAGCATCAGGTATTGTACATATAATTTTTCTATTACAAATATCTTCAATTTCTTGCTTGAAGTCAGATGATTTACCAAATTTTGTATCTGTACTTGCTGCATTAAATGACATTATAGGAACAATTTTAAAACCATTTTTAATAAGCTTTTTTATTTGAGATATCGAATTTCTAAATGTACAAAATGATCCGCACAAGGCGTATCCGATGGTATATTCTTTCACAAATTTTCCTCCTCAATGATTTTATATATAGATTTTTTAATTATTTTTGCTGCTGTGTATGGAGTATTTTTTCCTGGCAGACCAAGTGCATGTATAGTTTTTATTTTATTTATACTTGCATATTCAAAATCTGTCCCACCGGGCTTTGATGCAAGATCAATAATTATGGTTTCTTTTTTACAGGTAGATAATAAAGTTTTGTCAAATATCATGTAAGGAACTGTATTAAAGATTAGATCGTATTTTTCAATATTATTAAGATTATTAGTATGAATAGGAGTGTACCCTAAAGTTTCAATCCATAATAGGTCTGAACTTTTTCTCGCACTTACCGACACATTACATCCAAATGTATTTAATAATTTTGTAAGCACTTTTCCTATTCTACCAAACCCAGATACTAAACAATTGCTTCCAAATAATATTTTGTCATATTCTTTTAGAGCAATATATATGGCTCCCTCAGCAGTCGGACGGGCATTAAAGATCATAAAGTCTTCTCTTGAAGAATAGTCTTTAATTTTAAGATTTTTAAAATTTTCGTTAGATTTATATAGTGCTTCTTTTTTGCCGCAGAATATTATTTTATTTTCTAGTAGATTAATTAATTTATCGTCAATTAATATGTTTGAAGATGAAAAAGGTGCATTAACTGTTTTGTAGTCTGAGGTAGGTACGACAGGAAATATTATATACTCAGTATCTGACATTATATTTTTTAAACTATCATATATTTTATTTAGGTCAGAATATGAATTTAAATTTTCAAATCCACAGATTTTAACACTATATCCATCTTCTATAAGCATCTTTGATAGAAATAAATTTCTTTTGTCTCCGCCAACAATTCCAAAATTTTTCATATTGTTCATAAATTTATTACTCTCCTTTTTCTAATATCATATTATGTATAACATTAAATATAAGTTCTAATAAAAAACAACATCGACTTATATTGATATTTTAGCAATAATTATATATAATTTATTTAATTTTTTTTAATATGATAGTTATAAAAAATAAAAAGGGGGAGAATAAAATGAATAATATTTTAGAAGTTTTTATTAAGATTGCGGAGGATGAAAGGTTAATGAAAGAACTATCTGAAAAGGAAACAATTGAAGACGTATATGCCTATTGCACGTCTATTTCTGGTGGATATACAATGGACGACTTTAAAAATTTTCTATGCCATCTGTTTAAAGATAATTATAAAATACCAGAAGATAATCTTAAAAAAATCGTTGGAGGCAATTTTTCCGGTAAAAAATTGTACTTGGGTTTATTATCTTCTATGATTTCTTTTTCGCCTTTAATTAATGTTAAGGGACTGTCTCCTTCCGGCTGCGAACCTCAAAAAGAATTATCCTCTGTAATTCAGAAAGAAGATAGTTTATCTGAGCAGAATTCAAAAAATAAATTTTCAAAACTTAAAAAATTTGTGGTGGGTTCCTCAATTGTCACTGCGGGAGCATTGATTTTAGGTGCTTTTAAATACTCAATATTTGCTAATGAGGATGCTTTAGGGGCTCATGATTTATTAAAAGAATTTAATGATATACATGAGCGCTTAAAATGGAAGCTTGTTATTGACGGTAGATATCATAGACGTGGCGCGGATATATTTGAAAGTGATCATGATGGTCATCGTGGAGAACCGGGGTACAGAGTAAATATGATTGATGCTTTAAATTATACTTTAAGTAATGAATGTATGAATAAAAAATTTGATGATGATTTATATTTGGAACTTCATACACGGGCATGTAAGAATGTGAATTTTCGAAATGTTAATCATAAGTTACTTGAAACTTATAGGTTTTGCAATGGCAGTGGAGATGATGGTACAGTTAAATTTGGTCTAAATACAACGAATTGTTCCGAAAATGGAAAAAAAGAATTAAATAATAAAAAGAATTCTTTGTGGCTTTCTGATCTTTTGTTTGCAAGTAATAATAAAGGGGATGATTTAGCTTTCGAGAAATTGGGTGCAGGTGGAATTTGGAAATGTACTTATTATGCTCCAACATCAGAAAGTGAAAGTGATATGAGACAAGCAGTTAATATAATTTTTGAAGATTATTATTTGAAGTTAAGGGAATTAGAAAGGAATGGATATGTTGATGGTTCTTTGATTGATAAAAATGCGTGTTTAAAGGATAAAAAATTAGAAATTATTATTAGAATTTGCCAAAATTTAGATCAGCTACATGCTTTTCGTGATGCAAATATTAGAACTATAGTATTTTTAGTAATGCAGAGAATGCTTATAGAAAATGGTATTACACCTACTGTTTTTGATAATCCAAATTGCATAGATATGATGTCGGTAAATGAAATTATGAAAAAATTGAAGGAAGGTCAAAAGGAGTATAGAAAAATAGTTGAAGAATCTAATAGACTTAAGGGAGATACGTAACTTTTTATGTATAATACTTTGTTATTTTTGATTACTTTTCTATATTAAAAACGTGTTGACAATTTAGAGGTTTAATAGTAATATTTATATACTGTGGTTGTTCGGATTTTATTTTTGTTTTGCAGACGGAATAATAGGGCTATTGTTGTTTTTAAATATAGGAGGTAAGTTAGTGAGCGAAAATAACGAAAGTAACGTTCAAGGAACGTCAAATAAGACATCAAATTCAACAGAAGTATCAAAAGTTAAATCGAATATTTCAAATAATATAGCTAAAAAACATTTAGAAAATACTAATAAAAAAAATAATAGAGTCCCCGCGAAAAATAATTCTCAAACTACAGTCAGCAAACCTGCAACAACTAATAAAGTATCATCTAGACCTTATCATAGAAATGCTAATAAAAAAATTGAAAAACCAAATATGAAAGTAATATTTTTGGGTGGACTAAATCAGATAGGTAAGAATATTACACTTTTTGAGTTTGGCGACGATATTATAATACTTGATTGCGGAATGGCATTTCCTGATGGAGAAATGTTAGGAGTTGATCTTGTAATACCGGATTTTTCTTACCTTGAAAGCAATAAAGAGAGGATAAGAGGACTTGTAATTACTCATGGACATGAGGATCATATTGGAGCAGTACCATATTTATTAAATAAAGTAAATGTTCCAATATACGGTACAGCATTAACTGTTGGGCTTTTAAGCAGTAAGTTAAAAGAGCATAGATTATCAGGAGTAGCTAAATTAAATGTAGTTTCCCCCGGACAGACAATTAAATTGGGATCTATGAGTATAGAATTTATACATGTGAATCACTCAATCCCTGATGCTGTAGGTGTAGCGATAACGTCTCCTGCGGGTACAATAGTTCATACAGGTGACTTTAAAATAGACTGTACACCTTCAAGAGGTCCAATGATAGATCTTGCAAGATTTTCTGAAATTGGTAAAAAAGGTGTACTGGCATTGATGGCTGATTCAACCAATGCAGATAGACCCGGATATACTATGACAGAAAAAAAAATCAATGAATCTTTCGAGAGACTTTTCCAAAAAGCAGGTGATAGAAGGATCGTCATAGCAACTTTTGCATCAAATATTGGCAGAATACAGCAAATTATAAATTGTGCTATAAAGTATAAGCGTAAAGTAGCATTTTCCGGGAGGAGTATGATGAATTATGTTGCTATCTCTAAGCAACTTAACTATATAGATGCTCCTGATGATATAATTATAGATATAGAATTGATTACTAAATATTCTAATAATGAAATTGTACTGGTAACTACGGGAAGTCAAGGAGAGCCAATGTCCGCACTTCATAGAATGGCTAATTCAGAGCATCGTAAGGTTTCCGTTGGACCCGAAGATTTTATTATAATATCCGCTACTCCAATACCTGGAAATGAGAAAACGGTAGGAGCTGTTATTAACGGTCTGATGAAACTTGGGTGCGAAGTAATATATGAATCTATGTATGAGATTCATGTTTCGGGTCATGCGTGTCAAGAAGAACTTAAAATTATACAAGGTCTTACAAAACCTAAATATTTCATACCTGTTCATGGAGAATATAAGCATTTAAAGAAACATGCAGAACTTGCGGAAAATATGGGTATGGAGAGTAGTAGAATATATGTTGGGGAAGCCGGAGATGTATTAGAAATTGGTGAATCCGGAATGAAGAAAGTAGGGCAAGTACCTGTAGAACTTGTGCTCGTAGATGGTATAGGTGTGGGCGATGTAGGAAGTATTGTTCTTAGGGATAGAAAACATCTTGGCCAAGATGGACTTATTGTAGTAGTAGCCACACTAGATTCTTCAGATAAACATATAATAGCCGGTCCAGATATTGTCTCAAGAGGTTTCGTATACGTAAGAGAGTCTGAAAGACTTATGGATGAAGCAAGGTATGTTGCTATAAAAGCGATAGAAAGTTGTTCGGCGCAGAAACTTCGTGATTGGACTACAATAAAGACTAAAATAAGAGATGATTTGTATAAGCTATTTCATAATAAAACTAGAAGAAATCCAGTAATTTTACCCATAATAATGGAAGTATAAAGTATTAGATATAAATTTGGAGGGCATTAGAGTATGCAAGTGGTTTTATTACAAGATGTAAAGGGAAGCGGAAAAAAAAATCAAGTAGTTAATGTTTCGGACGGTTATGCAAGAAATTATTTATTACCTAAAAAATTAGCAAAAGAAGCTGATACTAAGTCCTTAAATGAATTAAAGAATCAACAACAGTCTGTTGAGTACAAAGCTGAACTTGAAAAAGCAGAGGCTGAAAAAATATATGATATAGTTAATAATCAAAATATAAATATTTCCGTTAGATCTGGTGAAGGACAGAAAATGTTTGGTTCCGTTACAGCTAAAGATATATGTGAAGAAATTAGTAACAAATATAATATTAAGATAAATAAGAGAAAAATATTTTTAGATCAAGATATAAAATCTTTTGGAAGATATACTTGTGAAATTAAACTATATAGTGGTATTCTGGCTAATATTTACGTAAATGTTATTCCGGATTAAAATTCAGATTTTAATGTATAAGCTGTAAGTTGGTAAGTTTTTCGCATTTTTTATTTTAATATTTAAAAGAGCAAAAGCATTTAACGTACCTAAAAAATGTAAGTATAGTTAAATGCTATTTAATTTTTTAAAAAAATTAGTTTTAATTAATATTTTATTTATAATAAAATGTAATTATATTATATAAATAAGGTGAAAGAAAAGCATTAAGTGAAGAGATTATTTTTATTTTTTATCACTATTGTATTTTTTTCAACTTTAAATGTTTATGGAGGTAATAAAAAAATTATAGATTCTGAAAATTTATACGCTGTAATAAACGAGTTTTTAAGAAATAATAAAGGATGCTTGCCAGTGTAGAAATTATGTAAAAGATAAATGTAACTTTCCTATAATTTTGAAGGAAAGTGAATTTAATAAACGGTCAGCAAATAAATTGATATTGTATAGGGCTTTGCTAATGAATCTCACATGAATAGTTTTGAATCAGGAGATATATACATAAGTAAAAGCATGAAAAATATACGAGGAAACGGTGTTTATACAACTTCAAATTTTAAAGTAACACAATACTTTTCAGAAAATAAAAATTATATTTCTAAAATGTTTTTAGACAAGAATAATTCCAATATATTAGAAAGCTCTTATTTTATGGGAGTAATGGAAATTATGGTTGAAAATCATCATAATGAGTTTAATTATGACGATAAAGATATAATATTTGATTCTATGGAAAAATATTATAACAAAATTGAAGAAACATCTAATTTTGATGAACAGAAAAAATTGCTAAAAAAATTAGAGCAAGATACTGAATTTCAGGAATTAAGAAAAAATAGAAAATATTACTATAAGGACAATAAAATCGCAGTTTTAAATAATATGGGATTGTTAACATTATTAATGGGTTACAATGTCCTTCATACAGATGAAATAGATACTCAGATTAACATGAATATAGAAGAATATTTAATTTTAGATAGCAGTTTATTACAAATATGCCATAGATAGAAAATTTACTATATTTGGCATCTTCCCTGAATAGCTCGATATAGTGTTACTTCATCAGCATATTCTAAGTTTGCTCCCATTGGTATTCCGTATGCAAGCCTCGTAATTTTTATTCCGAATGGTTTAACTATTTTAGAAAGATACATTGAAGTAGCTTCACCTTCAACAGTAGGATTGCAGGCCATTATTATTTCATCTATATCTTCTTTGATTCTACGTATTAGTTCTTTAATACAAAGCTGATCTGGTCCTACACCGTTTAATGGAGAAATAGTTCCATGAAGGACGTGATATGTAAAGTCATATTCCTTACTTTTTTCAAAAGCTTCCACATCCTTTGGATCTTCTACAACACATATTATACTTTTGTCCCTATTATTATCACTGCAAATAGAGCAAACTTCTTTATCTGTAAAATTACAACAAATTTTGCAATATCTTATAGTTTGTTTAGCTTTTATTATAGAGTCGGCAAATTCATTAACTTGGTTATTTGACATCTTTAAAATAGAATATGCCATACGTTTTGCTG
>CAQBRY010000020.1 GCA_948762645.1 uncultured Eubacteriales bacterium
CAAAAGGTAATCCCATGACAATTCTTTTTTCTATCCCATAGTTCATTGCTATTCCGTTTATATACGCCTTAAAATGAAAGGATGTTCATAAGTGAAGCAGTCAAGTATAATTAAAACATTAAATATATCAGACCAATTATTGTCAGATGAGAAAATAACAGCACTTTATTTAATACTTTCTTGCGACAACGAAAAGGAGGATAAAAGTAACAGCATATCAAATTAACGCAAACTATTAACCGATTTTGCAAATAAAAATGGGTTCAGAAATATTAAAGTATTTATTGATGATGGATTTTCCAGAGTAACTTTTAACAGAAGTGGATTCAAAGAGCTTCTAGAGTTAATCGAGCAAGGCATGGTTTCATCTTTAATTGTTAAAGATATGTCAGGAATTGGAAGAAATTATATAGAGGTTGAAAAATTAGCAGATTACATCTTTCCTATGTATAATGTGAGATTTATTGCATTAAACTATGGTGTTGATAGCGAAAAAAGAGGATAACTTTACACCGTTTCGTAATATTATGAGCGAGTGGCACTGTAAAGACATGAGTCGAAAAATAAAGTGTACTTTACATCTTAAAAGCAAACAAGGTTACGCAGTCGATCATCCTCTGTATGGTTATAGATATGACGAAGATAAATAATAGACGATGAAGCATCCGAAATTGTGCGTCGAATTTTTAAGATGAGACTTCAGGGTGAAAATGTAAATAGAATCGCCGAAAAGCTAAAAAGAGAAAAAATACTTATTCCATCTGTTTATGCTGCTGGAAAAGGTATTAAAAAAGCAGCAGTAAAAGTTCCTTCAGGTGAATTTATATAGTATTGCGAAAGGGTTTGTATGATATTGACAAATCAGTCTTATGTTGGTAATGTAATAAATTTTAAGACTTATTCTAAATCTTGTAAGCTAAAAAAAGACTTGAAAATGCGAAAGAAAATTGGGAAATCCACAAAAATGTGCACGAACCGATTATAGACAGAATAGACTTTGAAAAAGTCCAAACTACCTTTAAGACTACAAAATGCAGAAAGCCTAAGAATGTCAAAAAAATATGTGTGCAGGATTTTTAAAATGTTCCGATTGTGGGGCAATTTTAAACTATAAGTATGTTGTTGACAATTAATGATAATATCTATTTTCCTTTCAAAAATAAACGTACAAATAATGGACTTTGCAAAAAACGCATCACATTCGGATTGATATGCTAAATCAAATCATGAAAAACACAATATTGCAGAAATTGTAAAGTTTGCAAACAACTTTGAGGATAAATTTGTAAAACTAGTCATTGATGAAAATTACAAAACAACTCAAGAAAGACAAAGGAAAAACAACGAAAACCTGAAAAAATGCTTGCAAGAGATAAAGAGATAGACGTTTGAAGAAAAAGTTTTTGGAAACCTCACAGATGAAGGGTTTAAAAAACTAACCTATAAATGTGAAGATGAACAGTCAGAACTTAAACAAAAAATTAAAAATCTAAAAACAATAGTTTTAGAAAATAAAAAGCACGAGCTTGACATAAATGGCTTTTTGGATATTGTAAAAAGATATTCTGAGGTTCCCGATTTGAGCGTTAATATTTTAAGACAAAATTATAGTTTATCATCGTGAAACAGTTGCTGGCATAACATCACAAAAATTGAGATTTTCTATAAGTTGATTGGTAGTATAAAAATTCCTAAGCTTTCTCGAAAAGAAAAATATCAGCTTATTAAATATTTTGATAGAACAAAAAAGAAAAAGTTGCTTGCTAACATTAAACATGTTTACAAACAACTTAAAATCCTTATTAAATCTATATAGTATTATAAAAACTTTCATGCCCTTTATAAAACGTCAGACTGGTGCGAGAGACGGGATTTGAACCCACACGAAAATATTTTCGCTACCCCCTCAAGATAGTGCGTCTACCAGTTCCGCCACTCTCGCTAATCTATAAAAAATTTGATTCCTACTTAAAATAATTTCAAGCTTTTTTAAGTATACTACAGTAATAATCTTCATGTCAATATTTTAATTAATATAAATTATATAAGTCTATGAATTACTTTTATTTTGTTCTCTAAACCAATAATATGTTTTAAAAACATTATTAAGTAAAGTGTTATAAAGATTAAAATTTAGAAACAAAAATAAAAAATAATAATTTTCTTAATGTTTAAAATCCGTCGCAAAAATATATTACCTCAAAATCCCTTTATTATCTAATAATTTCTAAATTGTGAAATAGTTAACTTTGCTCTCATTTTCATAGTTATTTTCAACCTTATCGTCTATTTTAAAACATATTTAAGTAAACTTTCTATCAACTAAAATCTATAAAATACTAACTTTACAAATTATAAAAGTTCTGCCTTTAGCAAAAATTTTCATAAGAATTTATTTTTATTAGTAAAATGGATAGATATTTTTCAATAATTTTCACGGTATTTTTTTTTCTCTAAAACTCAAAATAATTTAAAGAGTCTTAACAAGGGGTGAAAAAACTGTGAAAAAAATTCTAAAAAAATCATTAGCTTCCGTAGCTATAATAGCTACTATTTTTTTGATTGGAAGTACTATAATTTCAAATAACATGCCTACTATTTATAATGCTAGTGAATGTTGCGAAATGAAACTTTCAGATAATTTTCCATTGTCTATAAAACCTATTAATTCTCCTTCTAAATATGAAAATAAATCTATACTTAAGTCCCCAAAATACAAAGCCAATCTGACGTTACTTAATATAATTCCTATAAAATCCGTAGAAATAAATATAGTCGATGAAATAAAAGTAATGCCTTGCGGTACTCCTTTTGGCGTAAAAATATTTACTGAAGGAGCTATGGTAATAGAAACCTCAAATGTAAAATCTGAACATGGAATATGTAATCCGTCAAAGATAAGCGGGATTAAAAAAGGTGACACAATTATAAAAATAAATGACTTTGAAATAAGAAATAATGAAGACCTTGCTTATCAAATAGAACACAGTGGCGGTACTCCATTAAACGTTACATTAAATAGAAATAAATCTGAAATCCATACGCAAATAACCCCTATAAAATCCATAGACGATCAGAATTACAAAATAGGAGTATGGGTCAGAGACAGCTCGGCAGGTATAGGTACAGTCACTTTCTACGATAAAAATCAAAAAACATTTTCAGGATTAGGTCATGGAATTTGCGATATAGATACTGAAGAAATTCTTCCGTTGTCTTACGGAGATGTAGTAAATGCAAAAATAAATAACGTATGCAAAGGAATCAAGGGTGTTCCAGGACAACTCAAAGGCTGCTTTACAGACTTTAAACCTATTGGTCAGTTAAAGGCAAATACAGAAACAGGCGTATACGGTTATTTAAATATTCCTCCTTGCAATAATCAGGAAATAAGTCTTGCCATGAAACAAAATGTAAAAACCGGTCCGGCGAAAATCATTTGTACTGTTTCCTCAGAAGGTCCAAAATACTACAACATAAATATCGACAGTATAAATTACAATGAAAAAAATCCTACTAAAAACCTACTAATTTCCATAAAAGACGAAAACCTAATATCTAAAACCGGAGGAATAGTTCAAGGAATGAGCGGAAGTCCAATTATTCAAAATAATACTTTAGTCGGAGCAATTACACACGTATTTATAAATGATCCTCAAAAGGGATATGGAATATTTGCAGAGACCATGGTAAAGGACTGTGATAAAATTTTTGGTTCTATTTACAAAAATGTGGCCTAATTTTCACATAAAAAATTATAAATCCGCTGATTTTGACTTTTATTCCTAAAAAACTATTTACATTTTTTTCCATAAATGGTAATATGGTGAAAAATAACTTAAAGTTAATTTAGGAGGATACCAAAAATGAATGAGCATAAATTAAAAGCTATAATATCCCAGTCTATAAAAGACATTGGCACCAATATTTACGATATATTCGCAACAAACAATATAAACGTAAAATTCGTGGCTAAAGACGGATTTCAAATTTTAGAGACTATTGAAAATGATATTCCGGATATAGTGATATTAGATCTTTTTCTATCTAAAATAGATGCTATTGGTATAATAAAATCTTTGAAAAAAAGCGAAAAATTTAATAGCATTAAATTTATAGTGGCATCAAACTTCTCTAACAAAATAATAGAAAAAGAAATCGTTAACTGCGGTGCTGACTATTTTATTTTAAAGCCTTTCAATTATACAACTCTAATTGAAATAATTAAGAGGGTATGCAGTTGTGAAAACAAAGTATCTAATAGCCCAGAAGAAAGCAAAAATGATGCACTAAACGGTATACCTCAAAGCTATAACAATGAGCTCGAACTAGAAGTAACTAAAATCTTACATCAAATAGGAGTTCCGGCACATATTAAAGGGTATAATTATTTAAGGTATTCTATAATGATGTCTATTAACACTCCAAGCATAATAAACACTGTAACAAAAGTGCTTTACCCTTCCGTAGCCATAAGCTTTTCCACTACAGCATCAAGAGTAGAACGAGCAATAAGACATGCTATCGAAGTAGCTTGGGACCGCGGTGATATCGAAATACTAAATTCCTATTTCGGGTATACAATTCACAACTCCAGGGGCAAACCGACAAATTCAGAATTTATCGCAATGATCAGTGATAAAATAAGACTTCAAATGAAATCTGCCAGTTAGTTAATGCAATCTTTACTTACTTGTCTTTATATCTTTTTATTATTTCTTCTCTTATTTCTTCTTTTTTTTCAGGTGAAAGTAACCTATAGTACAAAATTATTTCCTGTTCTTTTTTAGTGAGATTATACATATAATTAGAGCCACTACTTAGATTATTACAGGGAAAATTTGAGTCATGTAGGTTATTTTGTGTTTCTGATTCGGACTCCAAAATATCTTCATAATTTACGTTAAATATTTTACATAGCTTCATAACATTGTTTATGTCGGGTTTAATTCTTCCTGACTCATAATAGGCATAAGTAGATCTATCTATTTCCAAGAGTTCGGCAAGTCTTTTTTGAGTATAGCCACACTCTTTTCTATACTTCTTTATTTTATCACTAATAATTTTAATCCCCTCCATAAACTTAAATTTAAAGTTATACTATAATATGCTATCAAAATTTTTTGCTTCAAACAAGTAAAAAAAAATTTTAAATTCCATATTCCTACTCATACTTTTATCTCCCTATAAAATTAAAATCTCATATACATGTTTACATATTTAACTGATTATTGTAAAATATTATGGATTTTAAAATTGGTTTTGGGAGTGTTTTTTTTGGAATCCAAATACAAAAGAATTTTACTTAAAATAAGTGGAGAATCACTTTCCGGAAATAAAAAAAGCGGCATAGATTTTGACGAAGTATTAAAAATTGGAGAATCAATTAAAAAATGCACAGAGCTTGGAATACAAATTGGAGTAGTAGTAGGAGGAGGAAATTTTTGGCGCGGCAGAAGCAGCGGCAAAATGGACCGTACTCGAGCAGACCACATGGGTATGATGGCAACTGTAATAAACTCTTTGGGTCTTGCTGATGCTTTAGAACAGTTAAATTTAGATGTAAGGGTACAAACTGCAATTTCAATGCAACAAATAGCAGAACCTTACATAAGAAATAAAGCTGTAAGACATCTAGAAAAAGGAAGGATCGTAATTTTTGGTTGCGGAACCGGAAGTCCGTTTTTCTCTACCGACACGGCTGCATCATTAAGAGCTGCCGAAATAGGTGCACAAATAATATTTAAAGCTACAAACACTGACGGTATATATGACAGCGATCCTGCTACCAATAAAAATGCAAAAAAATACGACTATATAACTTATGAAAAAATACTAAGCAAAGACCTAAAAGTAATGGATAGTACCGCAACATCAATGTGCAAAGATAATAATATACCTATATTAGTATTTAGCATCAAAGATCCTCAAAATATTGTTAGAGCTGCTAAAGGTGAGATAATAGGAACAATCGTAAAATCTTAAATTATAAAGGGAGAAAATATTTATGAACGAACTTTTTGAAAATGCTAAAAATAAAATGAACAAAACATTGGAATCATTGTCATCAGAATATATATCAATAAGAGCTGGAAGAGCAAATCCCTCAATACTCGACAAAATAACCGTAGACTACTACGGTACACCAACACCGATAAATCAAGTTGCATCAATATCAGTAACAGAAGCAAGAATACTCACAGTACAGCCCTGGGACGCCTCAATAACCAGTGCTATAGAAAAAGCAATTCAAAAATCAGACGTAGGAATAAATCCTCAATCTGACGGAAAAGTAATAAGAATAATCTTCCCTCAACTTACGGAAGACCGCAGAAAAGAAATATCTAAAGATATATCAAAAATGGCTGAAGAATCTAAAATATCGATAAGAAACGTAAGAAGGGACGTCCTCGATAAATTAAAATCTATGAAAAAAAATTCTGAAATAACCGAAGATGATTTAAAACACGGTGAAAAGAAAGCTCAAGATCTGACTGATAAATTTTGCTCAGAAATTGACTCTCTATGTGAAAAGAAAACTAAACAAATTCTAGAACTATAATTTAGTATTAATGAAAGAGATCTATTAATATGTCAACTTATCAAAATAGTAACCAAAGTATCTCCCTCCCAAATCATATTGGAATTATTATGGACGGAAACGGCAGATGGGCAAAAAAACGAGGTCTTCCCAGAAAAATAGGTCATAATATGGGTGCTAAAAATTTTAAAAATATTACAAAATACTGTAGTAAAATAGGTATAAAATATCTTAGCGTATTTGCCTTTTCAACGGAAAATTGGAAAAGACCTCAGTCTGAAATATCACATCTAATGGGAATATTTAAGCAGTATCTTGAAGATGCAATATCTGAATTTCATAGTGAAAATATAAAAATTAAATTTATAGGAGATACTTCAGTTTTTGCTGAAGATATAAAAAATTTAATTCAAAAAATCCAGTCTGAATCTGAAAATAATACCGGCATGGTACTAAATATTGCCATGAATTACGGCGGAAGAGCTGAAATAATAAATGCTACTAAAAAAATTGTTAAAGATGTAAAAGATGGAAAAATAAACTTTGAAGATATTTCAGAAGAAATGTTTTCAAATAATCTATATACTGTCGGCCAACCAGATATAGACCTAATAATTAGACCAAGCGGAGAATACAGAATATCTAATTTTTTCTTATGGCAATCGGCGTATGCCGAATTAATTGTCATGGATGTTTTATGGCCGGACTTTAAAACTTATGATTTAAATCATGCTTTGGAAATATACTCGAGTCGAAATAGACGCTTTGGAGGTATTTAATTGCATACAAGAATAATATCAGGAGTTTTAGGTGCTATATTCGTTTTCGCCGTACTTGCTTTTAACACTCAGTTTGTACTGCTAATAAATATTTTGTTGTCTATAATATCTCTTCTTTCAGTATCTGAAATATTTAATGTAATGGGCATATCTAAAATAAAATCGGTAACTATACCTACCCTTTTATTTGCAAGTATAGTTCCTTTATTTAATATTTCCATGGTTCACCACATATGCTGGTATATATATACTATTGTCATATTTTTTGTGATGATATTAAACAAGTCTTTAAAACTCAAAGACATTTCACTTATATACATGATGGCAGTAGTTATAACATTTTCTATTAGCAATGTAGTATCTCTGAGAGACTACGGCCAAGAATACGGTAGTTTCTATGTACTTTTAACTTTATCGGTTGCCTGGTTTTCAGATACAGGGGCATATTTTTTTGGAAAGTACTTTGGTAAAAATAAGTTATGCCCTAATATAAGTCCTAAAAAAACTTTTGAAGGATTTTTTGGAGGTATTTTTATTTGTATAGTTTCAGTAATGCTCATAGGCTTTATATTTAACAATTTCATATTCTCTGAAAAATCTCACATAAATTACTTTATATTATTTATATTAGGTCTTATAGGGTCGCCAATATCTGCGCTCGGAGATTTATGTTTTTCCGTTATAAAAAGGAATTGCCATGTTAAAGATTTCGGAAACGTAATTCCAGGGCACGGAGGAATTTTAGACAGGTTCGATAGCGTAATATTCGTAGCTCCATATACATACTTCTTCTTACAATTTTTATCTGTTATATCATAATTTCAAGAAAAGAGTTGCTTTATTTGACAGAAAATCTATCCATCCTAGGCTCCACAGGTTCAGTCGGTACACAAGCCCTTGAAGTGGTTGACGAGCTAAATATTCCGGTTGATGCACTTGCTGCAAACAGTAATATTAATCTTTTAGAAAAACAAATAAGAAAATTTTTCCCTTCAAAAGTTTGCGTATATGACGAAAAATCTGCAAAAATACTTAAAGATAATATAAAAGATACGTCTACAAAAGTTTACTCCGGAATGGATGGCTTGTGCGATATAGTATCCAAAAATTCTTCCGATACGGTTTTAACGTCTATTAGCGGTATGATAGGATTAGTCCCGACGCTAGAAGCTATTAAAGCCAAAAAAAATATTGCTCTTGCAAATAAGGAGACGCTTGTTGTAGGCGGAGAAATCGTAACTAGGGAAGCTAAAAAGCAAGGCGTTAAAATATTTCCCGTAGACAGTGAGCACAGTGCAATATTTCAGTGTATACAAGGTATAGAAAGTCCCCAAGACATTAAAAGATTGATACTCACAGCCTCAGGCGGTCCATTTTTCGGAAAGAAACTATCAGAACTGAAAAACGTTACAGTTCATGACGCTTTAAATCATCCTAATTGGACAATGGGCAAAAAAATAACAATTGACTCTGCAACCATGATGAATAAAGGTCTTGAAGTAATAGAGGCAGCGTGGCTTTTTAATATGGACCCGCAGCAAATAGACGTAATAGTGCACAGGGAAAGCATAATACATTCAATGGTGGAATTTAAAGATAATGCGGTTTTATCTCAAATGGGAATCCCAAGTATGAAAGTTCCAATACAATACGCATTAACATATCCTGAAAGAAAAATTTCTTCTTCACAAAGTTTAGATTTTACAAAATATAATAAACTGACATTTTATGAACCCGACTGCGAAACTTTTAAATGTCTTAAAATATGTAAAGACGCAATAAAGATTGGTGGAACGATGCCTACTGCTGTAAATGCGGCTAACGAAGAGGCGGTATCGCTATTTTTAAATGGGAAAATAAGTTTTCTTCAAATTCAAGAAATAGTAGAATTTATTTTTAAAAATCATAAACCTCAGAAAATTAATTCATTATATGATATACTAAACACAGATGAAAATATTAAAAAATTAGTTCTAAAAAAATTTAACAGTAATTAGGAGGCTATTTAATGAACATATTACTTATAATATTTGCAATAATACTATTTAATTTAATTGTATTCGTACATGAATTCGGTCACTTTTTTACAGCAAAATCATTTGGAGTAAAAGTCAATGAATTCGCAATAGGAATGGGCCCTAAAATACTCAAATTTCAAAAAGGTGAAACCCTTTATTCATTAAGACTCTTCCCTATCGGCGGCTTTTGCGATATGGAAGGAGAAGACGAAGAAAGCAATGACGAAAGGTCCTTTGATAAACGCAAACCCTGGCAGAAAATTATAATCGTAGCTGCCGGAGCTATAATGAATATCATCCTTGGAATAATAATGACATTTATTTTATTAGTTCAGCAGCCAAAATTTGCTTCCACAACAATATCTAAATTTTCTGATAATGCAGTTTCCAATCACCACGGTCTTCTCGAAGGAGATCAAATCGATTACGTAAACGGATTTAGAACAAGAACATATAAAGATATGGCTTTTGCGATAGCTACAAACAAAGAAAATACCTTTAATATGCAAGTAAATAGAGAAGGAGAAAAAATAACTTTAGAAAATATACAATTTTTAAGTACCACAAGCGAAAACGGATCAGTTTCCATACAATTAGATTTCTACGTTGAACCAGTAGAAAAAAACTTTATAACAATAGTCAAGCACTCCCTTCTTGATACATTATCTACAGTTAAAATGGTTTGGGCAAGTTTAATAGGAATTATCTCCGGTAAATTTTCCTTTAACGATATGGCAGGTCCTGTTGGTATAGCTTCCGTAATAGGTGAGGCCACCAGTGAAGGATTAAAAGTAAATGCTTTGTATGCTCTAAATAATATAATCTCTATAATGGCAATGATTACTGTAAACTTAGGAATCATAAATCTTCTACCTCTCCCCGCTCTAGACGGAGGAAGATTAGTATTTTTGCTATTTGAACTTATATTTAAAAAGAAATTAGACCCTAAATATGAAGGATGGATACATGCCGCAGGATTTTTTATTCTTATAGCTCTTATGCTTCTAATAACATTTAGTGATATTATAAAACTAATGCCAAGATAAACATAATAAAGAGGTATATACTTTAATGAGAAGACCTTCTAAAAAAATTAAAGTTGGTAATATTTATATAGGTGGGGATTCTCCTATATCTGTTCAATCGATGTTAAACGCCCCGTCACATAACACTCAAGAAAATATTCATCAAGCTCTGGAACTCGAGAAATTCGGATGCGACATAATAAGAATATCCGTCCCAACAAAAGAATCTGTTAGCAATATATATGAATTAAAGAAAAAAATTAAAGTACCCATCGTAGCTGACATACATTTTAATTATAAACTAGCTTTAGAATCTATTTCGGCAGGTGCCGATAAAATAAGAATAAATCCCGGAAATATAGGAATAGAAGAAAATATTAAAAAAGTTGCACAAAAATGCATGGAAAGTAATATTCCAATTAGAGTAGGAATAAATTCAGGTTCTTTAGAAAAAAAAGTGCTTGAAAAATATGGTAAAGTTACTCCCGAAGCTATGTGTGAAAGTGCTTTATATAACGTAAAACTACTAGAGAAATATAACTTTGATAATATTATAATATCAATAAAATCTTCTAATCCTTTAAATACCGTTCTTGCCTACAGATTAATATCTCAAAAATGTAATTATCCCTTACATGTAGGGATCACGGAATCCGGAACTGAAACTTTAGGATCAATAAAGTCATTTGCTACGATAGGATCCTTATTAATTGATGGTATAGGCGATACAATAAGAGTGTCTTTAACCGCAGAGCCTAAAAAAGAAATTGCTGCAGGAATTAATCTTCTTAAATCTTTGAATCTTTATAGATCCGGTATAGAGTTTATATCTTGTCCTACCTGCGGAAGAACACGAATTGATATTATAAAAATAGCTAATGATATAGAAAAATTCTTGGCTGAATATAAAAAAAATATAAAAGTGGCAGTCATGGGGTGCGTAGTAAATGGTCCTGGAGAAGCCAAAGACGCAGATATTGGTATAGCCGGAGGAAACGGTATAGGAATAATATTTAAAAAAGGTGAAATTATTAAAAAAGTAAAAGAAGAAGAGTTAGTAAAACAGTTAATAAAAGAAATTGAAAAAATGTAAAAAGGGGTCTCAAATTGAGCAAAAATTTTGAAGAATTTTTTAGTAAATATATAGATACATCTGTAATAGACTTGAATATTTTAAATAGTGATATTAATAAAATCGAAATAAATAAAATTAAAAAATCTGTAGTTATAGAAATACGCTCCAACGAAGCTATTGACAGTAAATTTATAGAAGAAGCAGAAAACACAATACTAAATTCTAAACTAGGCTTTGAAACAGTTTCTATTAAGCCTAGTTTTGTAAATTTGGATATTAATGAAAAAGTTATTAAAAATTTAATATCTGATCTTTTTAAAGAAAATCCATCTATACATAATATATTAAAAGATCTATCTTTAGATATAAACAATGAAGAAAATATATTAAATATAACTCTTAAACACAGTGGATTTAATATATTAAAAGCCATTGGCGTTGAAAATAAAATTTCAAACGAATTATTTAAAAAATTAAATTTAAAATTTAAAGTAATTTTAATTGAAAACAAGGGGAAAAAAGTTGATATTAACTTACCTGATCCAATTTACGCTCCCAAAAATACAGAACAGCCGAAAACTCAAGACAATCAAAATTTAAAAATAAAAGGGGAAAATGAAAATAATATTATAGAAATAAGAAAAGAAAGTAATTTGTCCCCCCAGATTATATTATCCTCGGCATCTCCTTTTTACGGAGGGATAATAAAAGAAAATCCATCGCCAATTTACGATATAGTTTCAGATTCAGAAGAAACAGTAGTTGTATGGGGAGATATTTTCGATATATCTTCAAGAACTACAAAAGACGGTACCAAAAATATATATTCTATAAGTATAACCGACTATACAAACTCCATTATATTGAAAATTATAGACAGTAAAGAAAGATGCAAATGTTTTGGAAAATTAAAAGTCGGAACAACTATACTTGTTAAAGGAGATACAACATACGATAAGTTTGACAGGTGCACTATACTTAAACCCAAAAATATAAATTTAATATCCAAATGGAAAGTATTAGACAAAGCAGAAAATAAAAGGGTGGAACTGCATCTTCATACAAATATGTCTGCTATGGACGGTATTACTCCTGCATCAAAACTTATTGAAAGAGCATATGAGTGGGGACATCCAGCTATAGCTATTACAGATCACGGAGTAGCACAAGCTTTTCCTGAGGCTATGAATACTGTAAATAAAATTAAAAAAGAAGGGGGAAATATAAAAGTCATTTATGGAATAGAATCGTATTTCGTAAATGATACAGTACCAATAGTCTGCGGAGAAAAAAATCAAGACTTTGAAAAAGAATTTATATGCTTCGACTTAGAAACCACAGGTCTTAACGCCAAAAATAACAAAATAACTGAAATTGGAGCAGTAAAAATTTTAAATGGTGAAATTATTGATACTTTTTGTACATTTGTAAATCCAGAAGAGGAAATACCTGAAAAAATAACAGAAATAACAGGCATAACAAATGAAATGGTCAAAAACGCCCCTCTTGAAAATGAAGCTCTCAAAAGCTTTATAAGTTTTTGTGGAGAAAATCCCATTTTAGTTGCTCACAATGCCGTATTCGATGTGGCGTTTATCAACGCTTCTACAGAAAGACAAAAAATAAACTTTAATTTCACATACCTAGATACTGTACCAATGTCTAGATCCCTGCTTGGAAACTTAAAAAATCATAAACTCGATACCATCGCTAAACATCTAAAAATTCCAGAATTTAATCATCATAGAGCCTCAGATGACGCAACTGCTCTTGCTCACATATTTATAAATCTTCTTTCAATAATAAAAGAATATAAGAAGATAAGCAATGTTCAGGAAATAAATACAGCTCTATCCGGCACAGATACAAAAAAAGCCCCATCTTACCATCAAACAATACTCGTAAAAAATAATATAGGACTTAAAAATCTTTATAAACTAATATCAATGTCCCACATAGAATACTTCTATAAAAAACCTAGAATACCTAAAAGTAAGCTTTCAAAACTGCGCGAGGGATTATTGATAGGAAGTGCATGTGAGTCAGGAGACCTTTTCAGAGCAGTTGTTGGCGGAAGGTCATGGCAGGATTTAATAGACATAGCAAAATTTTATGACTATTTAGAAATTCAGCCAATAGATAATAATGCATTTATGATAAGAAATGGTACCGCAACCACAGAAGAACAACTCAGAGAATTCAACAGAACAATCATAAAATTGGGAGAAGAATTAAATACACCGGTAGTAGCAACCGGAGACGTACATTTTATGGATCCACAAGACGCTGAATACAGAAAAATACTAATGGCAGGACAAGGCTATGAAGACGCTCAATATCAAGCTCCCCTTTACTTAAAAACCACAAAAGAAATGCTTGAAGACTTTGCATATTTAGGTGAAAAAAAAGCCTATGAGGTCGTGGTCGAAAATACTCAAAAAATAGCAAATATGATAGAAGAAATTTTACCGATTCCACCGGGAGTATTTCCTCCAACTATAGAGTCTGCAGAGGAAGAACTCATAGACATAACCTGGAAAAGAGCAAAAGAAAAATACGGAGATCCTCTTCCTGAAATTGTACATAAAAGGCTTGAAAAGGAACTAACTTCTATAACTAAACACGGATTTTCCGTATTATATATGACGGCACAAAAATTAGTTGCAGATTCGGAAAAACATGGTTATTTAGTCGGGTCAAGAGGATCCGTAGGTTCTTCCTTCGTAGCTACAATTTCCGGTATTTCCGAAGTAAATCCTTTGGCTCCCCATTATGTGTGTCCAAAGTGTAAAAACAGCGAATTCATTACTGATGGAAGTTACGGGTCAGGATTTGATTTACCTGAAAAGAATTGTCCAAAATGCGGAGAAAAATATAGTCAAGACGGACATGATATTCCTTTTGAAACATTCTTAGGATTCGACGGCGACAAAACTCCGGATATAGACCTTAACTTTTCGGGAGAATATCAAGCTCAGGCTCATAGATATACCGAAAAATTATTTGGAAAAAACAATGTTTTTAAAGCAGGTACAATTGCAACCGTGGCAGATAAAACAGCTATAGGATTCGTAAGAAAATACGCAGAAGAAAAATGTATTACCATACCAAAAGCAGAAGAATTGAGACTGGCAATGGGATGTACCGGAATTAAAAGAACAACAGGTCAGCATCCAGGAGGAATGGTAGTAGTCCCTAAAGGAAAAGAAATATATGATTTTTGCCCTGTACAAAAACCCGCAAACGATCAGACATCAGACAGTATTACTACCCACTTCGACTTCCATTCTATTCACGATACAATTTGTAAGCTTGACGAACTTGGTCACGACGTTCCGTCCATATACTACTATTTAGAACAATATACCGGTATAAAAGTTCAAGACGTATCAATGAGCGATAAAGACGTAATGTCATTGTTTACTTCCACTAAAGCACTTGGGGTAAGTCCCAAAGACATAGACTCCCAAACAGGCACGTTTTCACTCCCCGAAGTAGGAACTAATTTTGTTCGCCAAATGCTTATAGATGCAAAACCTAAAACATTTACAGACCTAATACAAATTTCAGGACTATCTCACGGTACAGATGTTTGGGTAGGAAACGCTCAGGAACTTATTAAAAAAGGAATTTGTAAAATTTCCGACGTTATTGGTACAAGAGACAGCATTATGACATATCTAATGTACAAAGGTCTGGAACCTAAAATGGCGTTTAAAATAATGGAGATAACTAGAAAAGGTAAGGCATCAAAGCTCCTAACTGAGGAACATATAAGTGAAATGAAAAAGCATAACGTACCTAAGTGGTATATAGACTCGTGTATGACAATAAAATATATGTTTCCAAAAGCTCATGCAGCCGCATATATGATTTCAACTTTAAGATTTGGATGGTATAAAGTTCATAGACCCGTAGAATACTACGCTGCATACTTTACAGTACGTGGAGAAGATCTTGACGGAATTTTAGTAATGCAAGGAAGAGACGCAGTAAAAAGAAAAATTAGTGAAATATCTTTAAAGGGGAAAGAGGCAAGTGCCAAAGAACTGGCCTCATACGCTACATTACAAATTGTAAACGAAATGCTTGCAAGAAAAATAGAAGTTCTGCCAATAGACCTATACAAATCTCATTCTTATAAATTCTTAGTCGAAGATGGAAAAATAAGATTACCGTTTTCATCATTAAATGGTGTAGGTACTGCAGCAGCTAAAAATCTGGAAGATGCCAGAGAAGAAGGTGAATTTTTGTCCATAGAGGACCTACAAAACAGATCTAAAATAACAAAATCCGTCATAGAAACCTTAAAATCTGCTAATATCCTAAAAGGTCTCCCGGAAAGCAGTCAGCTGACTTTATTTTAACTATAAAGAGGTGGTAACTTTCAAATATGAAAATAAATATAAAACTTAAAAATTATATATTTTTAATATCCTATGCTATAATTCTATACTTTACCTTGTCCAACTTTTCCTACGTTTTATACTTGATAACTAAACTACTTCATATATTTACTCCATTTATTTATGGATTTGTTATAGCCTATATAGTTAACTGGCCCTATGAATTTTTCAAAAATAAATTCTATGATAAAAAATTTAAAAATAATCCTAAGTTCGCAAACATACTTTCATTTATATCTGCTTATATAATGGTTTTTGGAATAATAGCATTCGTACTGGGAATAATTGCTCCGCAATTAATCTTAAGTATAGAGCACTTAGTAAACAATTTTTCAAAATATGTTGATTCATTAAATATATGGGTGGATTCGCTATACAAATACTTTAAAATAAACTTCCTACCACCAAATTATACTCAAACCATTATATCCAATATGGAGCATAATATAGAAAAATTTACAGACACACTCTTCCCCAGCGTATTTAATTTTACAAGAAGTTTTGCACTTGGCATATATAATCTAATAATAGGAACTGTAATTTCTTTTTATCTAATCGGAAGCAAAGAAAAACTACTTTATCAATTCGACCTATTAATTTCTACTTATATTCCTGAAAAAATTTCTAACAATATATTTAAAATATTTCATTTGTCCCATGATACATTCGGGAAATTCATAATGGGAAAATTTCTTGACTCATTAATAATAGGTATTCTTTGCTTTATAGGTATGATCATTTTCAAAATACCTTACTCCATACTAATCAGTGTAGTTGTGGGAGTTACAAATATAATTCCATTTTTTGGTCCCTTTATAGGTGCTATACCTTGTATATTTATACTACTAATAGTAAATCCTATTAAGGCTCTATGGTTTACTATATTTATAATAGCTTTGCAGCAAATTGACGGTAATATTATAGGTCCAAAAATACTCGGAAATTCTGTAGGCATATCCGGAATGTGGATAATGTTCAGTGTAATAATAGGGGGAGGATTATTTGGAATAACAGGTATGATAGTTGGGGTACCAATTTTTGCAGTAATTTATACCATAATGGGTGAATCTATAAGAAACAAACAAGAAAAAGAAAATTTAAGTTTATAGAATTTATTATATTATTATAAAAAAACAGCAAATATATTGAATTTATCATTAAAATATTATAAAATAGATTATTATTTTTTAAGGAGTGTGTTTAAAATGAGTACAGACAAAATAGTAGCATTATTTAAAGATAAAGAGTTTATTGAAAAGTACAATTCTTGCAAAAGTCCACTCGAAAAATCCGAGCTACTTTCAAAAAATGGTATGTCTATTAGCGAAGATGAAATAAAATCTTTAGAAAATTATACTAAAAATGGATCTTCAATAGAAGATAATAATTTACAAAATATTTCCGGAGGAGTAAAATTCAAACCATTTATTAAAGGTGCGGCAATAACACTCATTTCAGCTGCCAGTGCAGCAGGGCTTGTTTATGCCAGAGGAAAATTTCTAGATAGCAAGAAAGAACCTCCAAAAAATAAGCTTAGTATTTCCGATCCCAACAGTTTTGAAGTTTTACCAAATCATGATGTCATTTCTCCCACCGGTGAAAATTTAAGCGAAAGCCCTAATAATTTTAGCCCAGCTAATAACAGCAGTTACGATAAGATCAATTTTTTTGATTCTGACAACACTAAGAATAAAAAGTCATCGTGGTGGTGGCCATTTTCTTGATTCTTAAGAAATCTTAACTTATATCAACATCGAATTCTCTATAAAATTCCTTTGTATCAGATTGTCTGATAACAGAGGATTTATTATTTTCAAGCAGTTTTGTTATAGCATAAAGATCTATCCATATCTCATTATTAGATTCTTTTTGTGATTCGTCAAAAATAAGTTCCAGTCCTAAATGTAAATGACTCTCCTTTATATTATTAATATTCTCTTTAGAACTATATCCTGTTCTTCCGACGTATCCTATGACGTCCCCAGCTTTGACCTTTTTACCTTCTTGTAAATCTACGTGATAAGGTCTGTTTTGTCTTAGATGAGCGTAGTAATAATATCTTTTTTTGTCAAAACTTCTGATTCCTATTCTCCACCCGCCGTACTGATTCCATCCCATGACCTCTACTTCCCCCGACTCGACTGCTATTACGGGCGTACCGACGGCAGCCATAAGATCATGTCCCAGATGAGGTCTTGAGTAGCCGTAGGAGCGTGACGCACCGAAGTCGTCGTAATGACAAAACGGGAACGTCTTTGCAATCGGTGAAAAAACCTTCAAACCATATTTTTCTTCCCACTCTGAATTCTCCCCAGACTTCTTCTGCACTTTATATTCTCCCAAAAATCCCCCTAATACAGCCGTATATGCTTCATTATAATATCCGTAATTTTTCATATTTTTAGTTATGTCCCCTATGTTTTCGCCGTCTTTTAGTTTTTTTATAATTTCGTCCATATCACTTTCTTTGTATCTTTTGAAGTCACCGCCGTACTTTGCTGCCAAATAAGACAATACTTCTATCCAGTTTATTTTAATATCACCACTATTCGTGTGGGAAGATATATCTGCGTCCATGGCCTTCTTCAGACATTCGTACGTAGGATGAAATTCTACGTATTTTATAAAATTTCCCTTGGACTTAGTTTCAGTATCGTTTTGTGCAAAAAAATTGTGCATAAATGCGAGCGTCCCCAAACCCAAAACCACGAAAAAAGATACAAAACATATTATAACTGTCTCTTTCCTAACTCTAATCACAAACACTTCTATCATCACCTGTATTTTTAAAAATCGTTATTTTATATGTATGTGCAAAAATCCTGCTTAATTACTCAAAAATAAAAAGCTCCTCTTTATGAGGAGCCCGTCTTTTATCCAAAACCTTTTGAGCATTTTACATAATTATTCTTCCTGGCCTGTTTTTCCGAAATCGCTATCTTCGACTCACTAAGGCAGTAACAATCGGAGTTGTGATAACATTTTCCTGTTTTTGTTATATACACAGTTCGTGTGATATTACTATCACAACTTTTGTTAATGCTTATCGTGTGATTGTCATTTATAATCGACGTATTTTTTGATTTATCACACGTCAGGTTGTCATTCTTAGTCGATAAATCGACAGGTACTTTGAATTTGGATTTTTCATCTTCAGCATTTGAACCGTCAAGTACACATTTTGCAGTATTTTTGTTTTTTACCGGTGTATTATCAAGATTATCGCACAAAATGTTACTGTTTTTGGATGGCAAAATCCCAGTCCTATCACAATCCCGCGATAAGTCACTATTATTATTCGCGTTATATATCCCGAACGGAAGAAAAAACGTCGATATAATTATGATGAAAGTTCTGAAAATGTCCTGGAGTGATCTTTTGAGTCTTTTCACTCTCTTGAATCCTTCCAATTCATACTCCAACGCCAGAGGCAGACATATAAGTCCCGCCCCTGTTTTGACGCGTTGGGCAGAACTTTGGAACATAATAAAAAGCGCGTAAGGCTGCACTAAAATACATTTAAACCGTCCCTTACACGCGTCTTTTCTTCCTTACCAGGAAGTCCGTTTTCTTTCGGATATTTACATTTTCACACTTTTATGGTATACTTAATAAGTCAAGTGCTACTTATGTAGTTGCGCTTGAGGTAGTGTTTGTACCTTTTGCGTAGGGTTAACGTGTTGGTTCCACGTTAGCCTACTTGGCATTTTTATTATTTTTTCCAAAAGTTCTAACCTTGATTATACTATATTATAATGTGTTTATCAACTATATTCTTATTTTTTATATAAAAATTTCCTCATAATATTTAAATACCACGCTTTGTCTTATTAAGCAGAAAAACTTTGAGGCGTAATAAAATACGTATAAGGCAGCATTAAAATACATTTAAGCCGTCCCCCTATTATTTCTATAAGTACCCTCTTTTCCCTTTTACCGTCAAATTCAAAATAAAAAATTTGTTCCCTCCCATGTTCCGAAATCTAATCTGACGTTTGTTATTGCCACAACTGTTTCTCCGCCTATAATTGTTCTTTTAATGTTGTGCGTCAGCATTATCTTTAAATCCATTATGACTATATTGATCGTATGATTTTTCGGGAGCTAATTTTTCAAGCCACTTTTCACAACTCTTCTTTAATTTTACCACTACATATTTATATAAAGTCAATTATATTAAAAATATTCCTTTATTGCTTACAGAAAAAAATTTTTTAATAAAAAAGTACCTAATTTTGTCGGCATCAAGCTTTAATAGCTCAAGATTACATATGACTTACAATAATTAAAATTAAACCCTATAAACAAAATCTACAAATTATAATAATTTATATCTCCTTAAAATTAAAAATTTTTATATTTTAAACAGTACTCAAATAATGTTATTAAAGTATCTTTTTGATCATATAAATTATATAAATAATTTTTTAAGGAGACAATTAATATGAATATGTCATTTCCCTACAGCTCGGAACTTCCTTATCCTCCTATTGAAGTAAAAGAAAAAAATCCCCTTTATACTGCACAGATACTAAGTAATATAGGCGGCGAAAATTCAGAAATGTCTGCAGTAGCATCGTATTTCTATTGTAATTTGGTTACTCACGACTATCAAAATATATCAAATGCTTTCCACTACATTAGTATAATAGAAATGAAGCATCTTGAAATTTTTGGTAAAATATCTCTCCAATTAGGCTCGGACCCAAGATTATGGAAAAAAACTAACAGAGGCATGATATATTGGTCTCCAAACTATATAAAATATCCTAAAACTCTACATGCCTTATTAACAAATGCCTTACAGGGAGAAATAGCAGCTATAAATAAATACAAAAAACAATGTGAAACTATTAAAAATGATAACATCGTTAAAAATCTTGAACGAATTATAGAAGATGAAAAAATACATGTTGAGATATTCAAAGAATTAATCTCAAACATAAAATAATTTTATAATTTTATTTAATTAACAAATATCCTCCGTAAAATAATAATTATGTTTTTAAAAATATTCTAAATTCTATGTAAATTCAAAAATCAAAAAATAAATTTATTTTCAATTTATTTTTTTATATAATTATGTCAGTTTAAAATAGTATTTTTACATATGTCATCGCATGTAATTGCAAAATTAGTCCTTCTTATTTGAGTATACAATATAATTAAAATTCATATACACCCTACTTTTAAACTAATATAGGAGAAATACATATGAAATATGAATATACCACCAAAGGTACATGTGCACAAAAAATCTTTTTGGAAATAGACAATGATAAAATTAAAAATATAATTTTTTATGGAGGGTGCAGTGGAAATTTAAAAGGAATTTGCTCGATTGTAAAAGGTATGAACATATACGAAGTAATTGACAAATTAAAAGGTATAAAATGCGGAAATAAATCGACTTCTTG
>CAQBRY010000021.1:0-1384 GCA_948762645.1 uncultured Eubacteriales bacterium
ATAGTAGATCTTAACGACGTAAAGTCTCTCTCCCTAAGAGAAAGAAGTTTGCTTGACATATTAATGCTCAATGAGGCCATTAGTAAAGACATGCTCGACGGAGATAAATTAAAAGTTGCAAAAGAAGCTCTGGCTATAGCCGTAACAGTACTTAAATCCTATGAAAAACAAAAATATGGTACTAATGAATATGAAGATTTAGTAAGTAAGTCTGAAGAATTTGCAGAAAAAGGCAAAAAATCGGAATCTGTACTTCCTGAGCAAGTAGTATTTTTCGATGGAGCATTTAATATGCAGTATGCCCCAATCATGTATGACGGGCACATATTACTTGCCGTAAACGATCTATTTCAATACATAGATTCTACGATGGAATATATGTATAATAGCCCTACAATGGTAATACAGTCCGAAGGAAAAATACTCGAAATTACAAGCGGTAAAAACGTAGCATACCTCAACGATCAACCTATGAATATGAAAGTACCCGTACTCAATATAAACGATACAATATATATTTCGGGAGAATTCTTCGCCGAAGCTTATGGAGTGTCATATAGATACGTAAAAGATCAAGAACTTCTAGTCTTCTATCACAACTTAAATCAGCTAAAAAACCCGGCTATACCGAACGAGATTAACAGAGATTAATTTTTAAATGGGAGTGTATATAAGTTAATGGCTAAGTATACAATAATAGCAGATATAGGTAAGGGACTAATAAACATGTTAAGAGATAGACTTGTGCCCGAACCAATCGATAAATCAGAAAACATAGGTATATGTGAACCTAAAGAAAGAGGGGGATATATAGTTGGCGTACATCCTTATGACATTAAAGAAGATACAAGTGGACAACATCAAGAAAAAGTAGTGCTTCCGGACGGAAGCGTACAAGACCCCCCCGCAAAAATCGAACTTTATTACATGATATCAGTATGCAGCAAGGCTGAACTCGATACAAAAGCTGTAGATGAAGCAAGAATAATAGGTAAAATAATTCAAATTTTTAAAGATAATCCTACGATCCCCGCAAGATACATGCCAAGTTCTACAAATGAACCTATGGAAAACGTACCCATAAGTCCACTCCCACTTAATATGGAAGAAAAAGTAAAAGTATGGACTATGTTTGGAGAATCATATAAACTATCCGTCTTTTATGTAGTAGGTCCAATTGCTATAGACTCCGAAGTTATTCACAAGCCCAGAAGAAGAGTTGAAACTGTACTTCTTAATAGTTCTCAAAGACTTCCAAGAAAAATCGTACAATTCGAAACACGCATCAAAGAAGAAGACATCGATGATGAATACACTGAACATAATGATGAGGAGGAGGAAGAAAATGAAGACACCGGAGATGATTTCGGTGGAGACGACTCAG
>CAQBRY010000021.1:1484-20354 GCA_948762645.1 uncultured Eubacteriales bacterium
GCGACGATGATCTTGGCGGAGACGACTCAGGCGACGATGACCTCGGTGGAGACGACTCAGGCGACGATGATCTTGGCGGAGACGACTCAGGCGACGATGACCTCGGTGGAGACGATTTAGGCGGTGATGACCTCGGTGGAGACGACTCAGGCGACGATGATCTTGGTGGAGACGACTTAGGCGGTGATGACCTCGGCGGAGACGATTTAGGTGAAGATGATCTTGGAGATGATTCATAGATATAAGAAATGGTGGCGTAGTTTATGAGGCAAATTTATAAAGCATCTATAGTAATCTTACTTACAGATATATATACAAGACTTCCTATTACAAATGCTGCAATTCTTTGTAACGGGAAGCAAAATCCATATACGCGTAAATCTGATGGATATTACGTATTTTCTAACCTATATCCTCAAAAATACAATATAGATATAATGTGTGCGGGATATACAGATATAAATTTTTCAGTAAACTTAAGGGAAAATGAAACCAAGATCATAATGACAGATATGCCATATACAGTAGGTAATCCTTTGCTTACAAACATAGATAGATTTGAATTCAGTATAAAAAAAGACGGTCAGCCTTTTGCTAAAAAAGAGGTGTATGTAAAACTAGAAAATCCTTTAAGTTTCTTAAAACTTGTAAATCCCATAGAACCAGACAGTGAAGATATATCTTTAAACGTAGAATTAAATAGAAATCTGATGGTTCAAAGATATAAATATACTGTCAACGAAAAAGAATACGATATGTTTTTTTCCGGATACGACAACGACAAAAAAACATATATATTAAAAGAACCTGCCTCGGAAAAAATCGAAGCAGACGGCGAATTTAGAATATACTGGAAATTAAAAACAGATAAATTAGGTAGAGCAATACTTCCTCACTTAAAACAATTTATGAAAGAGGAAAATTTATCTTTTAAAATTAGTGCTAAAGGCCAAGATAGCGATACATCAGTAACTGTAAAAGACACCGATGAAAAAGGAAGAGTGTTTTATATAAATGTAAATTTAGACTAAAATTATTTAAAAAATAAAATAAATATAAATATTGAATTTTTCATAAATAAAGATCTTATGCAAAAATGTACTTGTAAATCCAGCTTGTTTTAGACATAATAAAATAAGGTTATTGTTGGTATGTTTGAAAGGAGTAGAACAACTTGTTTTCTAAATTTAAAAAATTAATATTAATATTGATACCTATTATTATGGCTTTACAAAATTTTGCTTATGCAGAAAAAGTTGAATTGAATGTAGATGGTAACGTGTATAAATTAGATGATTCAAAATTTGATTTTTCAATACATAATAGCATAATTCCTATACAAAATAAATGCATGTTTGCATTTATATTATGCGAATATTTTGATATGAGAATAACTAATGAAATGAACTCCCCCCAAGTGCAAGATTTATTACATACACAAGAACTGTCAGACGTACTAGATCTCAGCCGTCAGGCTAAAGACTTTGTATTAAAGTCTACCAGATCTGCTGAAAACACTGTTACGCAAATAAAAAATAGTATTACGTATTATAATAATGCCACTGATAAATACTTTCAGGCGGCTTCAAAATGCGATAAATTAATGCAAAATACTGACCCCAAAAACCTAAAAGTACTAGACTTATTGAAAAATAGCTTTATAGCTAAATCTAAATACTATAATCTTTGTATTCAAAAATGTGAAATTATATTAGAAGCTTACACTTCCAGACGTTAATAAATCATTCTATATCCACCATAACTTCAAGATCCTTTTCAGGGATCTTGATTTTTTCTATAGAATTATTCATACCGAGAATAACTTCAAATTTTCCGCAGTCGCATGTACCTCTAATTAAATATTTGTCCCCATCTTTTAGGTTCTCACTAATATTTTCTTGATCCTTAAGTGCATTTAGTACGCTCACAATACATGTAACAAATGAATTGGAAGATAAAAGCGGTTTATCAGATTCGAGGCTTAAATTTTCCTTTGAAACTTTTACTTTATCGTTTTCCCAAGAAAAAACTACGTCTTTAATACCTTCAGGACTTGTTATTTTAATGCTCCCTACTTTTTCGGGCGTAAAACATAACTTCCCGTCATATACCTTTCCATCATGTTCTATAGTAATATTTGCGTCGGAAAGATCACTAAAATTTAGTCCGTTCTCTCCTTCCGATAGACTATTTCCACCACAACCGCAAAGTAATAAGGAACACGAAAACGCTGCAGACAAAGTTAAATATTTAAGTCTTTTCAAAAGTATCACACCTTATTTTTCTATTTCGATAAATAAACTTGGAAGCTGATTAATAATATCGGAAGGAAGCATAGATGTCTTAGACATATTCTTAGCACACCTGTCTCCGCATAATCCATGTAAGTGTACTGCACATATAGAAGCATCCAAAGGACTTAACTTTTGAGCTAAAAGAGAACCTATCATTCCGGCAAGTACATCGCCGCTTCCTCCCTTGGCCATACCCGAATTACCTGTCATATTTAAATACATATCTCCTCCTTTACTAATAATATTAGTATTAGACCCCTTTAAAACTAACGTTACACCATATTTTTTTACAAAGTCAGTCGAAATTTGTGCCTTATCGGCATTTATTTCTTCAATACTCCTACCAGACAGTCTTGAAAATTCCTTGATATGAGGAGTAAGAATTATGTCTGAATTTGAGCATTTTAATATATCTATATTCTCAGAAATTACATTTATTCCATCAGCATCAATAATAATCGGTACACTACTATTTTTGATAACTTCCTCTACAATTTCCCTGGAATCTTCATTCCACCCAATACCGCATCCTATTAGAGCACTACTGCATTTACTTAAATTTTCAAGTATTTTAGGAATTTCTCTTTTTGAAATAGTTCCTTCAGAATTTTCTTCTAACGGAATATATATAGGTTCTAAAACGTCCTTACTAAATATTCTATATAAAGACTCCACCATCATAGCTCTAACAAGTCCAACTCCGGACCTAAGTGCAGCTAAAACAGGGAACATTCCCGCCCCTACCATACCTCTACTTCCGGATATACTAAGCATTGTACCAAAAGTACCTTTATGAGAGTCCTCGTATCTGCAAGGAAGCTTGTCTTTTACCATATCCAAGTTAATTTTACTCATGTATTCATATCTTATATCCATTATCAATTATCCTCCTTAAAACATATCACAACGGCCATAGCATAATTTTTTGTATGGGTAATACTTAATGAAAACTTATACTTATTATCCTCTACAATTTTTAAAGCATTACCACTAAATATAAAAAATGGTTTTCCAAGTTCATCCCTGAGCACTTGTACGTTTCTAAGACCAAAATTTCTAAACCCCGTACTTATTGATTTCGCAAACGCCTCCTTACAGCAAAAATTGGCAGCTATACTTTGCACAGGAAATCCCTTTTTATTAAAAAAATCATATTCCTCTTTTCCAAATATAAATTTAATAAAATTTTTGTTTTTCATTGCCTTTTCTATCCTGGAAATTTCTACGCTGTCTAATCCTACATCCATCATACTTTCACCTATCACACTTTTATATTATATAAATTTCATATAATTATATCAAAAGAAAAAATATATAAAGATAAATTCACCCTAAATTAAATAAGTATAAAATTTTAGTTGACATTCTGTCTTACATAAATTACAATATCCCCAGTTAGCTAACATTATTTTACATTTATGGAGGACATATGAAATTAAAAAAACTTGCTGCTAAAATACCTTTACTTGCATTAATTACTATGTGCTTGACTTCCACAAAAGCATTTGCAGAATATGAAGAGTGCTGGTACCCACATTCACCCTTAATAGGACAAGCCATATTATCTCATAAAGGTACTGAAGTAATTATCACTGATGTGAATAAAAAACATTACAGACTTAAAGAAGCTCTAAAAAAATCAGAGTATGATTATAATCAACGATTAAGTGACAGTATAATTAGAATACGGAAAATTATACCAGATGTATCTAAAATAACTTTTGAAGGTATAACATATGAAATAATTCCTGAAAGTAGAGAATTAAAAATAACTGGTACTCCTGATTGTTCACCAATCCTAAGAAAATCTGTACTAAATGTATTATCAGTAATGCCAGCTATAGACACTGCATTTGAAGAGAAAACAGTATGGAGCCCCCAAAAAGGATATCATAGAGAATATTGTAATGGTCATGCTCGTAGCGGAGAAAAAGATGCAATAGGAAAGGTAACTTTTGAAGGTAATATCCGATTTATTCCAAGCTATTTTTTTCAAGAATGTTACATACCTGATCCAGAAAGTACAAGTGATGGCCTTTATAACCCTAAAAATAGTATACAGCCTAAAATAATAGATTTAAGTAAAAGTAATGTTGAAAAAGTTGGTTTTAAAGCCTTTAATTTATTTGGATTGCAAAAAGTAATTCTTCCTGAGCATACAGTATGCATAGAATCCTCTAGTTATGAAACAGTTGTAGGATGTGAAGAAGACAATACTCAAATAGAAAATTCAGAATACGCAAAATACCAAGAACCGCCAAAGCCTAGTTTATATGATGATCCATATGATAATAGTTGTTGTACATTAATATAAATAAATTTTAAATTTCCTCATTATAAAAATGGGGAAATTTTTTTGATAGTAATTAAAAATTTTTTATAGTATTAATAAAACTAAAAAAGTCATCTAGTTTTTCGAGTCCAAACGCTATTTTTCTATATTTAGAAGCATTTTCAATATTTTTTAAATACCAGCAAATATGTTTTCTTGCTTCCCTAATACCTATACATTCCCCTTTATACTCCACAAGTTTTAAAACATGATTTTTCATCACTCTAATCTTTTCATCTATACTAACGTCCTGTAAATATCTACCGCTTTGCAAAAAATTGTTTATCTTATCAAATATCCACGGATTACCGAGTGCCCCTCTTGCTATAGATATCATATCGCACGAAGTATAGTCTATCACGTCCTTAGCCGACTGGACCGAAATTATATCTCCGTTCCCTATAACAGGAATTTTCACACTTGATTTGACGTCCTTTATAATATCCAAATTACATTTCCCAGAATACATCTGGGATCTGGTCCTGCCATGAACCGCTATGGCATCCGCACCGGCATCCTCACAACACTTCGCCACATCTACTGCGTTAATAGTGTTGCTGTCCCATCCGGCTCTGATTTTTACAGTGACAGGGAGCTTTGTATACATTTTTAAAGTCTCGACAATCTTTCCACAAAAACACGGATCTTTCATAAGTGCACTCCCCGCACCATTATTTACAATTTTAGGTGCAGGACATCCCATATTAACATCTATAATGTCAATATCCCCATACGACGATAAAATTTTTGCCGCTTCCTTAAAAGATTCCAAATCACTGCCAAAAATTTGTACGCAAAAAGGCGTTTCGATCCTGCTGTGTTTTATTAATTCATGGGTCTTAGCGTTATTATACATTAATCCCTTCGTACTTACCATTTCGCTGATAAAATACGCTATTTTATAGTCCAAACATATTTCACGAAAAGCTCGATCTGTCACTCCTGCCATAGGCGACAGCAAAACATTACTTCTTATTCCAAGTCTTTCAAAAATATTACTACTCATCTAAAAAATAAAATTCCTTGTCCTATAATAAATTTCATACATATCATTATATCCTAAAATTATAAATAATTATAATTTTGTATTTTTCAATCCCACAAAATACTTTTCAAAATCGTCCCCTAAACCAAGAGTAAACTCGCTGCCGCTAGCCATATCTTTGACTTTAACCACATTATTTTCCATTTCCTGACTGCCCAAAAATATACAATAATTACATCCTGATTTGTCAGCATACTTTACCTGTGATTTCAAATTTCTCCCCACAATGTCTTGCTGAGCAATAATACCAATGTTTCTTAGTCTTTGAGAAATTTCTATAGACTTATTTTTATACGCTTCCCCCAAAGAAACCACGTAAACATAAATATCATCTTTACTTCCAAAACTTAAATTTTGATCCTGCATAATCATTAAAAGTCGTTCCATGCCTATTCCAAATCCAACGCAGCACATATCGCTTCCGCCAAGCTCTTTTGATAAATTATCATATCTTCCGCCTCCGCAAATAGTAAGGGGAGATTGAGAGTTATTTATTATAAACTCGAAAACTGTCTTATTATAATAATCAAGACCTCTTACAATGTAAGGATTGACTTTATGTTTAATATTAAAAACTTCAAGATATTCTTTAAGATTCTCTAAATGGGTCGCACAATCTTTACAAAGATATTCTATGACTACAGGCGCTCCTTTAGAAATACTTTTGCATTTTTCATTTTTACAGTCAAATATCCTCATAGGGTTACGATTTAATCTGTCACGACAAACTCCGCAAAGTTCTTCCTCGTAAGCGGTAAAATAATTTCTGATAGCTTTATTATAAACACCTTTACATTCCTTACATCCCACAGCGTTTATTTCCAATTCTAAATTTTTTATTCCCAAATCGTCGAATATGGACCTTGCAACACAAATAATTTCAGCGTCTGCAAGAGCGGACTTTCCCCCAAAAACTTCAAGTCCAAACTGAAAAAATTCTCTTAGTCTACCCGACTGCGGCTTTTCATATCTATAACAGGATGATATATACATAAGTTTTAAAGGTAAATTACCGCCCTGAAGACCATTTTCAAGTACTGCTCTAAGTACTCCGGCCGTACCCTCGGGACGTAAGCTCACTGATCTTGACCCTTTATCCAAAAAGGTATACATTTCTTTTTCTACAATATCTGAAGTTTCACCCGAAGATCGTTCAAAAAGATTTGTGTGTTCTAAAACAGGCGTTCTTATAATTTTGAAACCAAAAAGTTTAGCCTTCTCTTTTAAAACGTTTTCAATATATTCCCATTTTTCACTTTCACCCGGCAATATATCTTGCATACCGCGTATTCTTTTGGATATTAAGTTCATAATACTTTTCTCTCCTTTGATATATAAAAATAGTAATGAGAATTTTCAGATAATTTTGGTCTATTCATTTTTAGCTTACAGCAAAAAATATTTTAAATATCTACTAACTAATTCTCACTACAGAAAAAAATATCCCAAGTCAACTTTTTGAGGACCAAGGATATATATAAAGTAACAATATTTTGCTAAATTAAAGGGCTTCCGATATTTCTCCATTCCAAGTCTCCACGTTCCAGCCCATGGATTAAAACCTCAGCAGTAGCTATATTCGTAGCAAGCGGAATAGTATGTACGTCGCAGAGCCTTAGAACATCATTTTCAGCTTGTCCCATAAGTTCAGGGTGGACGCCGTCTCTAAAGAAAAACACCATATCAATTTCTCCGCAAGAGATCCTTGAGGAGATCTGCTGACATCCGCCTTGTTCACTGTTCAGGAAACTGACAACCCTAAGACCCGTAGCCTCAGCCACAAGTTTTCCGGTTGTAGAAGTAGCACATAATTTGTGTCTGCTTAGAATACCGCAATAGGCTATACAAAGCCTTACCATCAACTCTTTTTTTGTATCGTGGGCAATAAGAGCTATGTTCATTATAGATTTCCTCCCAATTTTAAAAAAAACTTAATTTTATATAAACTATATGTTTAGTTCTTTTACTTATATTAACATATTATTTTTTATACGTCAATGAAATTGTAAGGATATAAGACAAATTTAATCCTTTTTTTACCATATTTACTATTAAATGGTATTTTTTTTATAATATTATCAGGATCCTTGGTTCTTAAAATACTGATTTAATATGTCTTTTGCCACATTTTTAGAAATAGTGCCATACTTCCCATTGGCTATAACTACAGATACAGCAATTTTAGGATTATCATAAGGTGCAAAACGTATAAACGTCGTATGATCAGAACCCATCGGATTTTCAGCCGTACCGGTTTTAGCGGCTATCGGAGGATCAAAATTACTAAAGTCTCTGGCAGTACCCGAAAGCACGACCTCCCTCATACATTCCTTAACAATATTTATATTTTCCTCAGATATACCGCAACTTTCAATAAATTCAGCCTTTTTCTCGGCAATAATATCCGATTTCATATAGTTTGTAATCTTTTTAACAAGATGCGTCTTATATCTATTTCCTCCGCTTGCGATAGTTGCCGTATATGCGGCAAGCTGGAGAGGAGTAATCATATTGTCGGACTGTCCTATAGCCGCCTGCGATGATCCGGATTCATACCACTTAGATCCAACCGCTTTACTATGTTCGGGACCAGCGACGATCCCTTTATTTTCGTAGATTTCCAAACCGGTTTTCACACCTATTCCAAATTTATTGGCATAGGTGGCCAATAAATTAGCTCCCAGACGTCTTCCCACTTCCGCAAAATATACGTTGCAAGACTTAGAAAGAGCAAATTTAAGCTTTGCATTTCCATGGTGACCCATACATCTTAAAGTATATCCCTTATAATACGTATATCTTCCATTACAGTTTACTGTATCATCCGGTGTAATAACGTTTTCCTGAAGTCCTGCACAGGCAGCAAGAGGCTTATAAACAGATCCGGGTGCAAACGCTCCATTAAACGCTCTGTTAAGAAGTGGCGTACTTTCAGAATCTGCGGCAAGTTTTGGATAATAACCGGGATCAGTAAACAACTCAGATAAATTATAGCTTGGAAAAGTAGCGGCGGCAAGCACAGAAAAATCACTTACGTCTAAAACCACCGCCGCCCCTGACTTACAATCCGTCACGCCCATTTTAGAGGCTTTCTCAATATTTTCCTCTAAAGATCTGTTTGCAACCTCCTGCAGTTCAGAATCGATTGTCAAAAACACTGTATGACCAGGTACGTTTTCCTCCACCTCAGACACCCCAACAAGAGATCCGCTTCTTGAGAGCTGTACCATACGTTTTCCGCTTTTTCCCCTCAGCTCATCCTCAAGGGCATTTTCGATTCCCGTTTTACCTATAATAGCGTCTATACTATAATTTTTATCTTTGTACTTTTCATATTCCTCACTCGACATTTGTCCAACATGTCCCACAATATGCGGGGCAACCGTACCGTTAATATACTGCCTTATAAGTGACGTCTCTATCTTAACTCCCCCGCCAAGTTTTACGGATAATTCAGATATAATACTCATAGCTTCAGGAGTAATATTTTCTGCTAAAATATAAGGCGTTATTTTAGATTTGTAACCGCTGATCCTGTCCATATTGTACCTTACGCTGCAAATCTTACGTTTTTCATCATTAGAGAAATCAGTACATTTATATCTTTTTATAAGTTTTTCCATACACTGTGGAGCGTCCACATCTACATTAAATTCTAAAAATCTTTTAAGCTGTGCAATCTGAGACTTCTTATCTTCCAAAAATACAAACTCATCATTTTTCACCTCTACAGGTAACATGTCGATCCACGGACATTTTAATCCTTCAAGTATACTGATCATTTTCAGTATAAATTTATTTTCACTGTCTCTTTTGATATTAAGTCTGTCAAGAATCACTCTATATCCCGTAGCATTTACAGCCAATCCTTTTCCATTACAATCAAGTATTTCTCCCCTTACAGGGTCCGTTGTGATACTGTAGGTATTTACGTTGTTGGCTCTTGCTTTATAATACTCATAATTTATAATTTGCCAGTCTACAAGTCTTGAAACATAAACTAAAAATACTGCGGATATAAATCCTATAACAAAAAAATATCTTTTTTTATTAAGCGGTGATTTTTGTTCTATTTTAGGCACCCGCCTTTCTAAATCTTACCCAGTAAGCAACGTATCTGTTAACAAAGTAAACAACGGGAGATATGACAACGGTATAGCAAACCGATGGCACTAAATGATATAAAAGTGCATACTGGACATTATTAAATCCCGGAATTATATAAAAGAATAAAAACCTATATCCAAAAGTAAGCGGGATAATAATCAAAGACGTAAAGAAAAAAGTTACGAAATTAAGATTTACAAAGTAAGTAAACAAGACTCCCAAAATATATCCGATTATAAACAAGAAGATGGCCTGGATCCCCACAAAATTTCCAATACTTACATCTAAAAAGCATCCTATAATTATACCGAAAACCATACTTGCATATTCCTTTTCAAATATAGCTATAGTAATAAAAGCCGGAATTAATATTAAAGGCCTTCCCCCAAATACTTCTGGAATTAAATTATAACTTCTTTCCAATGCATAAAGAAATACAATCTCTAAAAAATATACAAACCATCTGGCAACATCCATAAGTACTTTCTTAGATATAACTATCACTCCCCATGAAACAGTCTACTTAATATCTTTTTGGGAATCGTCATAAGAAACATGCTGCTTAATAGTATTTCCCACGATTTCTCCCTTACCCTGGAACCCAATAACCACAAATACATCCTGTACGTCTTCTATTTTCTCGAAAGGCTCTACAACAGCATAATTTGACGCATTATAACTATCATATTCCAGGGACGTCACCTTGCCAAGTAAAAGATTTTTAGGGTACATCCCGCTAAGTCCGGAGGAAACCACAAAATCTCCCGGATTTATATTATTTTGCGATGGTATAAGTGTCATACGGGTAAGATTTTGATCGGCAAGTTTTATATCTCCGCTTATAACTCCGCTGTCAAGACTCATTTTATCTACGACTCCAATCTTAACATCAGGAGATAAAACAGTCTTTACCCTGCTTGAATTCGCGTTTACATGAGAAACACACCCTACAATACCATTTTCCGTAATGACAGCGTCATTAACGGAAATACCAGCCCCTGAACCATGATCAATGATAAAATTGCCAAAAAACTCTCCCGGATCTTTGCCGACAACAGACGCCGATACAAATTTTAAACTGTTATTTTCTCTTTTAAGATCATAATATTTAGCATACTGGGCATTTTCTTTTTTAGTATCGTAATAATCAACCATTTTACTTCTAAGATCACGAACTTCATCTTCAAGTTCTTCTATTTCAAGTTCCAGCTCGTATATTTCTTTCCTCTCTGCCAAAAATGATACTGCGGAATTAGAAATTCTGGAAGAAAGTTTTTCAAATGGGAGTGTTATGTAACTCATAGCATCTAAAAGACCGTTTTCAAGGTATGCAGAAGTATAAAAAAGAATTCCTGAAAGTATTAATGTTACTCCCAGAAGAACTTTAAATATATTACTTCTAAAAAATTTAAGCATCAAATCAAGCCCCCAAATATAAAAGATCAGATACCTTAAAAAAATAAACTTAAAATTATCTTCTTGATCTATAATATCCTTTAGGCATATTAAGGTCTAAACATTTTCCCGTACCGCTGGCAACACAATCCAAAGGATTCTCCGCTATATATACAGGCATTTTAGTTTCATCAGCTATGAGTTTGTCGATACCTCTTAAAAGTGCTCCGCCGCCGGTTATCATAATACCTCTGTCGATAATATCCGCAGAAAGCTCAGGCGGAGTATTTTCAAGCGTACTTTTTACTGCCTCTACAATCGAACTTAAAGGATCTTTAAGAGCTTCTCTAACTTCTGCGGAAGTAATTTTAATATTTTTTGGAAGACCGTCTAAAAGGTTTCTTCCTTTAATATCCATTTCGCCTTCATTGTCGTATGGAACCGCAGAACCGATTTGTATTTTTATATTTTCAGCCGTACGCTCGCCAATCAGAAGATTATGTTTGCGTTTAATATAAGAAATAATATGCTCATCAAATTTATCTCCCGCAACTCTTGCCGAACACGCCGTAACAATATCTCCAAGGGATATAACCGCAACTTCACTTGTTCCTCCGCCAATATCTACAACCATACTTCCGGTAGGTTCTGCAACAGGAAGTCCGGCACCAATCGCTGCCGCCATAGGTTCCTCTATAAGATCTACTATACCGGCTCCCGCTTGCTTTGCTGCATCTTCTACGGCACGTCTTTCAACTTCTGTAACACCTGAGGGTATACATACCACTACTTTAGGTTTACTAAACCATTTATGTTTAAGAGTTTTTTTAATAAAATACTTAAGCATACTTGAAGTAATGTCAAAATCTGCTATAACCCCATCTTTCAACGGCCTTACGGCTATAATAGATCCCGGAGTACGTCCTATCATTTCTTTTGCCTGAAGTCCGACAGCTAAAACAGTATCTGTCCTTACGTCCAGTGCAACGACAGAAGGCTCCCGAGTCATAATACCCTTTCCTTTAACAAAAACCAAAGTATTCGCCGTACCTAAATCTATACCTATATCTTTTGCGAACATTCTTTAAAACCTCCTAAAAATAGTCCTTTCAAAAATTAAATCTATTATAACATAAAATTATCAAATATATAACCTGAAAATACAAAATTTACATTTTTTGACTTAATATATCTTAATTATTTTCCTGTCGACCCAAAACCGCTGTTTCCTCTATTAGTCTTAGATAAATTCTCGCATTCTACTAAAGGAAAATATTTCGTTTCTATAATTATCATTTGAGCTATCCTGTCATTATGACGGACAGTATAAGGCTTATCGCCTATATTATAAAGTCCAATAAAAATTTCTCCCCTGTAGTCGCTATCAACGACTCCCACACCATTTGCAAGAGTAATACCGTGATTTACTCCGAGTCCACTTCTTGAAAATATAAAAGCTGCATAATTTCTCGAAGGTACCTCAACAGCAATACCACAAGAAATTTTCTTAATTTCCAAAGGATTTATAACTACATTGTCCTCTAAACAAGCATATAGATCCATCCCAGCGGAATCGGGAGTTCCTCTGGTAGGGAGACAAGCATTTTTTGATATTTTAATAAACTTTAATACTTGATCATTATTTTTATTATTGGTCATTTAATCACCCATTTTTTTCCATTTAGATCGTTTTTTCGTCATTTTTTATGTCAAAAAGATAATTTTTTTTATTTTTGAAGGTTTTTATGGCCAAAACTTAGAAGTTTTCCATGTTTTCAACAGAGTTTTCAACATTTCTGTTGAATCTCTAACAGAACTCTTGAATATATATAATTATATTTACGTTATTAAAAAATAAAAATACTAATAAAAAATCACATCATAACCTTTTTATATAAAAACTAAGACTTTTTGTTTTCAGTTTTGAGTTTTGTTAAAGCCTTTTTTAATTTATCATTATCATCTTTTAACTTTTCAAGTTCAAACTGTACTTTTGCGGATGTCTCAAAAGATACCTTTATCTGATTTCTCAGACTCTCAGAAGCATCTATTTCCTTCCTCGACTTATCACAATAATCGAAAGCTACAAGTACTGCGGCCTTCATAGCGGAAAGGTCAGGATTATTCTTCATAAGCTGACTTATCTTACTATCTATTTCCTGACCTATTGATCTTGTATATGCCTCGGACTCGTCGGAAACAATAACAAAATTACTTCCGCCTATATTCATTTTTACTTTATTTTTCCCCATAATATTTTATCCCTTCTATATTTTTTACATTTGAGTCTTTCTGAAAGCATCTAAAAAAAACATAAATATTTTAAACATCAGTAATATTCCGGACAAGTTCCTACCATAATATATGATGACGGTAAGTAAAAATATTCTTAATTTGGAATATACCTTCTAATAAATATACTATACTAAAAAAATTTTCTCAATAATCAGGGGCAAGAAAGACAAAATAATGTTAATAATAAAATATTTGGAGGGACAAATAATGGCAGTAAAAATAACATCCGAAGAAATGAAGAAGGAACTTGTAAAAAGACTATCACATAATTTTGGAATAAATTCTTCAGAGGCGTCTTTAAGGCACATATACGACTGTCTGGTGATGATAATCAACGATATATCCCTAAACCTGCGGGGAGATTTTATAAATAAAGCCGCAAATCAGGGCACAAAGCAAGTATATTATCTATGTATGGAATTTTTGATGGGAAAATCTCTTAAAAATACACTATTTAATTTGGGTATAGAATCTGCAGTCAAAAACGCTCTTTCAGAAATGGGAGTAGATATAGACCAAATTTATGATGAAGAATGCGATGCAGGTCTCGGAAATGGAGGACTTGGAAGACTTGCTGCATGCTTTTTAGACAGTTTATCGACTCAAGGATACTGTGCTATGGGATACTCTTTAAAATATGAATACGGTATTTTCAGACAAAAACTCGTCGACGGCTGGCAAACAGAATTACCTGATTTCTGGCTTTCAACCGGAGAAATTTGGCTCCAGCCGAATCCTCCCAGAGCAGTAAAAGTACTTTTCGGCGGCGAAATACAAGAATCATGGGAAAATAATCAGCATAAAGTAAATCACGTAAATGCTACGCAGGTAATTGCCATGCCATATGACCTTTTAATAGTGGGTATGGACGGAAAAACTGTGAATAAACTAAGACTTTGGGAAGCAAGATCAAAAGATTTCGATATGAAACTCTTTAACAGCGGCGACTACCTTAGAGCTATCGAACAAGACGCCATGGCAGAAGCTATTACAAAAGTTCTTTACCCGGGAGATCATCATCCGGAAGGAAAAAGTTTAAGAGTATCTCAGCAATACTTTCTGGTCTCCGCGACGGTCCAGGACATAATCTCAAGACATCTGAGAAATTATAAAGATTTAGACAGTCTTCCCGAATATGTAAGTATACATCTAAACGACACTCATCCCGTTCTGGCCATTCCCGAAATGATGCGTGTTCTAATGGACAACTACAATTATTCATGGGAATGTGCGTGGGACATAGTAACAAGAACCATAGCATATACAAATCATACAGTAATGATAGAAGCCCTCGAATGCTGGAAACAAGATTTAATAAGAACAAAACTTCCAAGAATATATCAAATAATTGAGGAAATCAACAGAAGATTTTGCGAAAAACAGCACCAAAATGGCATAGACGGAAATAAAATCGGCAAAATGGCGATTATTAACGATGGATTTGTAAAGATGGCAAATCTGGCGGTGGCTGCAAGTCACAGCGTAAATGGAGTATCGCAGCTGCACAGCAATATACTTAAAAACAGAGTTTTTAAAGACTTTTATGATATTTCACCTGAAAAATTCAAAAACGTAACAAACGGTATCGTGCATAGAAGATGGCTTTGTCAGGCAAACCCTAAACTATCGGCATTTATCGCAGAACTTATCGGAGATGAATTTATTTACAATGCCGAAAAACTCAAAGACTTAGAAAAATTCAAGTCCGATAAGACCGTCTTAAAAACACTTGAAAAAATAAAGCTATTTAACAAAAAACGCCTGGCAAGATATATAAAGGATACCTTAAATATTACAGTCGATCCGGAATCAATTTTTGATACTCAGGCCAAAAGGCTCCATGAATATAAACGTCAGCTAATAAACGCCCTTGATATATTTGCAACCTATCTTAGTCTAAAAGACAATCCAAATCAGGACTTTATTCCCAAAACTTATATATTCAGTGCAAAAGCAGCCCCCAGCTACTATTTTGCAAAACAAATTATAAGATTTATCTACGAACTTTCCAAAAAAATACAAAATGATAATCTGGTTAAAAATAAAATTAAAGTAGTATTTTTAGAAGACTACAGCGTAACTCTTGCCGAAACACTAATGCCCGCAACGGAAATAAGCGAGCAAATATCTCTTGCAGGAGCGGAGGCATCGGGTACGGGGAATATGAAAATGATGATAAACGGTGCTGTAACGCTTGGAACTATGGACGGAGCAAATGTTGAAATATACGAGGCTGTAGGAAAAGAGAATATTGTAATATTCGGTATGACGGAACAGGAAGTCGACGAAATAAACAAACACGGATATAATCCTTTAATATATTACAACAATAACAGCACTTTAAGAAACGCAATTGACAACATAAATAATAACTTTAGCAGCGTAGACTTTAAAGATATAAAAAATTCTCTTCTTTCATTTGACCCATTCATGGTCATGGCAGACTTTATAGACTATAGGGAAGCACGCTCAAAAACCTATAATTTATATAATGATAGGGATATGTGGAATAGAATGTCGCTGATAAACATTGCAAATGCCGGACGTTTCTCAGCTGACCGCGCTGTAAAACAATATGCTGAGAACATATGGAATATCTGTCCTGTAGAAACCAAAGACGAAGAATTGATTCGAGGGTAAAAAGAATAAATATGTGCTACGAATTTGACTCAAGAAATAAATTTTACAGAAACCCTACAGGAGCAGTAAAAGAAAATACTAATATTCATTTTAAAATAGTACTCGATAGAAATATATACTGCCGACACGCCCGATTAAAAGTACGTTTTGATGAAGTCCTTGAAGAAAAAACATACGATATGTTTTGGTGCGGTATGTTTGATGAAGATAAAGAAATGTGGGAATGTGACGCCGTTTTTAACAAGAAAGGAATATACTGGTACTATTTCGAATTAAATACAGATTTAAAAACAAGATATATTCTAAAACAACAAGACAGCAGCAAATCGAGTCTTGACTTTGGCAGTCACTGGCAAGTAACCGTATATGATAAAAATTTTGTTACTCCCGAATGGATAAAAGGCGGGATTATGTATCAAATATTTCCTGATAGATTTTATAGATCCGGTGCAAAAAAAGAAAATGTACCTAAGGATAGAATCATATGTAAGGATTGGTATAAAACCCCGCAGTACAAACCAAATAGCAGCGGAGCTTTTTTAAACAACGAATATTACGGTGGAGACATCTTAGGCATAATAGAAAAAATTCCTTATTTAAAGTCTCTCGGTGTTACGTGTATATATTTAAACCCGATATTTGAAGCACACTCAAACCATAGGTACAATACAGCTGACTATTTAAAAATAGATCCTCTCCTAGGAACAGAAGAAGACTTTGTAACGTTATGTAAATACCTAAAAAAAAACGGAATAAAACTAATACTCGATGGAGTATTTAGTCATACAGGAAGCGACAGTATCTATTTTAACAAATATAAAAGATACAAAACCTTCGGAGCATATAACTCAGAAAACTCAATATACTACAGCTGGTTTAAATTTTCAAAATGGCCAAACGAATATACGTCTTGGTGGGGAATAAAAACTTTGCCGGAAGTCAATGAAGATGACGAGTCTTTCAATAAATTCATAAACAGTAAAAACGGCGTTGCAAATTACTGGATCAAAAAAGGAGCCAGCGGCTGGAGAATGGATGTTGCCGATGAACTTACAGATAATTTTATGGAAAAGTTCAGAACAAGCGTTAAAAAAGAAAATTATGACACCCTAATTTTAGGAGAAGTATGGGAAGACGCATCAAATAAAATAAGTTACGGTAAAAGAAGAAAGTTCATTCTTGGAAACCAGCTAGACAGCGTAATGAACTATCCGTTCAGAAACGCAATCATCGATTTCATAAAAGGAACCAATGCAAAGTTTTGTATGGAAAGGATACTTAGCATACTTGAAAATTATCCTCCCGAAGTCATAAAAACCCTTATGAACCCGCTTAGTACTCACGATACTGAAAGAATAATAACTGTTTTAGCCGGAGAAAAAATCAACAACGACAAAGACTTCCAAGCCAAAATATTTCTTCAAGAAAAACAAAAAAAAACCGGCGTCAAACTATTAAAAATGGCCTCGGCAATACAATATACTCTTCCCGGTGTACCATGTATATACTACGGCGACGAGGCAGGACTTGAGGGATATAGTGATCCATTTAACAGAAGAGGTTTCCCTTGGGGAAAAGAAAATGATGAGATATTAAATTGGTACCGAGAACTTGCAAGCATAAGGGCAAAATATAAAAAAGCTATTCTGGGAGAATTTATAAATTATAATTCTAAAGGAAATGTGTTATCTTATATTTTAAGAGGAAAAGAATGCAATCTCCTTTGTGCTTTTAACAATTCTCCCGACGTCAAAGCTGTCCTTACTATGAAATGTATCAAAGAAATCAAATCTATCCTTAATATAAACAAAAACCATCGAGAAGATCTAATTTTAGAACCGCATTCATTTGGAATATATAAAATAAGTCTTTAGATTTTAATTTAGTTTTTTCTATTTTAAAGTCCCGCACAATAATATACGTACATTACAAAAACAACTATTGTGAACTTGTAAGATAAAAGTAGACAGATAAAAACTGTTTACTTTTTTGATTGTTATAATTCTAATAAGGAGATGATGAAAAAGGGAAGAAAAGATGAGAATTATAAATAGAGTTTTAAAAAGAAGGTTTATCAACAAATCAGGTAGCTAAAGAAGATATTTCAGGAGGGTTACTTAGGAATTGGATTATAAAGTATTCAAAATTTGGAGAAGTAGCACCGGGAAATAAAAAGAATCCCGGGAATCCATATTAATAAGAAACAACTAACAAAAGAAGAACAATTGGAATATGAAAATATGAAATTAAGAATCACCAACAACAGAGAGGTCTTGCTATCTTTCGTTAATCAAGGATTTGTGCGGTGGGTACATTGTGTGATATCAACACTTTTACTGCTGAATCGCCGTCAAATTTAATTTTGCACAGCAACGGGAAGTCAATACCGTTCATATGCATATCATAAATACACTAAAGAGAAAGGAATAACAATTTCAATGTCTGCTACAAGATTACGGGTGACAATGCATGTACTGAGAATTTTTATAGTATCTTCAAAACGGAATGTTTATATTTAGAAAAGTCCAGTACTATCGCTGAAGCATATCGTCTCATTGATAATTATATGTATTATTACAATAACGTCAGAATTACAGGTAATGATTATACTCCTACTGAAATAAGACAAATGGCAATGTTAAAAAGTGTTGATATGTAATTTATCCGAGGATATTTATTAAAAATTCTAATATTTATTGTTAGATTGATCTAGGTTAAACATTGATAATTTTATTTTTTACTTTGAAATTAGATTGTTTAAT
>CAQBRY010000022.1 GCA_948762645.1 uncultured Eubacteriales bacterium
CAAAATGTATGACATAGCTTATCCTTCTGAAAAAAGCACTGTCTATATTCTGTAAAAAATTCGTAGTCATTATTGTTATTCCTTCATATTCCTCCATTTTTTGGAGCAAAAACGACGTCTCAACATTAGCGTTTTTATCGTGTGAATCTTTTACTTCTGTCCTTTTACCAAAAAGTGCGTCGGTCTCGTCGAAAAATAGTATTACGTTACTACTCTTGGTCTCATTAAAAATACTGTTTAAATTTTTTTCCGTCTCGCCTATATACTTCGAGACCACCTGCGACAAATCAACCCTATAAATTTCAAGTCCCAAATCATTCGCTATTACTCCGGCAGCCATAGTTTTACCTGTACCAGGGGGGCCTGCAAACAGCATACGTACTCCTCTACCATAAAGTATCCTGTCTTTCATCTTCCATTTATCATAGACTATATGTTTATATTTTACCTGTGCACATGCACTTTTAAGCATCTCCTTCTCCTTAGGATTAAGTATGAGGTCTTTCCATGTGTGTTTTGACTTCACTCTTGTAGCTTTTTCAGACAGCGTATTAACTATCTGAGAATACGCACATTCACACATATCTTTTTCGTCGAGTTTTTTATTTGATCTTGATAAGTATAAATTCCTGGCTCTATTTACCGTACCTATTATTTGTCCCGGATTAAATCCGAATTTATTCGACATATCAGACGCCTTTACATCTGTAATTTCCTTTAGTGATTCAAAATTCTTTTCCCATAAAATTAATCTTTCTTGACTATCTAAGTTTTCAAGATTAATCTGTAAGAACCTGTCGCCATTTATGTCTGCGGCCTTCTTTAGATCCGTATCGGAAAGCATAAATACTACTTTACTATATGCTCCAACATTATCAAATATAAAATCAATATTATACTGATATTTTGAGATATCATCATACAAAATATCTATACCCGTAATTGCTATATATCCTCCATTTAATGTTGCCTCTCTAAAACACGTAATGAGCGTACTGTTAAATTTTTCTTTATCGCTAATATCGCACTTCGAAATATTAATTATTATTACCGCCTGCTCTGCCATTTGTGCGACCCTTTTAATTATTGTACGCTTACCTATCCCACTATCCCCCTGCATATATATAAAAGTTACGTCGTTTTTTCCAGATGTTATTATAAAATTGTTAATGTTTGAAGCAATGTCCTCCCTTATAGGAAGTTCAACATTCCCTCCAGGAAGTACTACCTCTGCCCCAGAAATTGACAGATTCTTTTGAGCATTATATACTATAAAATCAAAAATTCTTTTACTGATTACCAATTTATTATTCTCAAGACACAATGCCTCTAATCGATATTTAGAATTGTCCAATGACTTGCATCCAGAACCTATATTGTTGATATCATAAGTAAAATTATATACTTTATATAAAGTCTCGAAATCTAAATCTTTTTGTCCAAAGAAAGTATTTATCCTGTCAAATAATCTACGGTATCTACTATTTACTTCACAAGATATTAATGCAAATATACAAAACCATTCAAAGTTGTTTAAATTATATCTTTTTTTAATATACTCACCAGAATAGAATATTTTTTTGTTTGCTATTACTTTATTTTTTATATAAGTTCTTGATTGGTTAATATCTTTTGATCTATCTTCTATAAAAGTATCAATCTCCTCCTGTATTTTTTTACTGTCATAAAACATTCCTGTATTAAACTTTTCTGCTTTATTTATTAACATTATATAATGGGTTAATATTATCTCTACACATTTAAAATTATCACTTAAATATTCATCATAACTTTCATACGGCTTTAATATATTGTCTATATTAAAAAATTCATCAAATAATCTCACCTAATATACCCCATTTTTACATATTTATACAATTTTAGAACCATTGCCACTTCTTACCTTGGCTTATGGTTCTATTTTATTATATCTCAATCTTTAGTTTATATAATTAATAGCCTACTTCATTTTAAAAAAGTTTACCGTTTTTTAGACCAAATCCTTTTACGATCTCTTCTGATTCCTCTTTTTGACCTGTAAGATGCTTTATGTCTTTAGTACATCTGTTTTCCTCCCCTTTTCCTCCGACTACATTTATAAGAGCATCGGCTGTCCAGTCCACAGCCCGTCCATATGTTGACTTATCTTTTCCTATACCCGTAAAATTTTGTAAACCAGTCTTAGTAGGATTATCCTGCTTATCCTTAATATTTCCTGAAACATCAATTCCAAATTTAACCGTTCCAGCAACAAGTGCCAATGCAATAGTTGTTTTAAAAGCATATTTAATTGCATCGCCAACAGAGTCCTTATCACCACCACTTATAATTTCTAATTCCTTGTCAGTAAGATTTAAATTTCCCTTCATCGCTTCAGATACTTGCACACGTATTTCATTGGCGTCTTCCAAACTTATATTTATACCTTTTTCCCCTAAAACATCTTTAAACCCTTGATCAGTTTCCTGACTTACAAGTTTTTTAATAAATTCTTGGTCTTGTGATATTTGATCTAAGGTATTTTTGTCCATAATTTTTATTCTCCTTTATTATAATATATCTATTTTTATATAATATTATTATATTATAATAAGTTAGTCAATTATTTTATATATAAATTATCAATTAATACTAATGCCTCATATTATTGTTCCCGCATACCCATCAAACTATTTTATTTAATTTATAGAAATGATAAAATATAAGCTATCAAAATTTATTTAGGTGGATTAAAATTGAAGAAAATATTAGTAATTGACAGTAATAGTATATTTAACAGGGCCTTTTATGGAATAAAATTATTATCGACGAAAACCGGAAAATTTACAAATGCTATATACGGATTTATAGTAACTCTAGAAAAACTAAAATCTCAAATTAATCCGGATATAATTATCTGCGCATTTGATCTTCCTCAAAAAACTTTCAGAAATGAAATCTATTCGGAGTACAAACAAAATCGTCATGGTATGCCGGATGAACTTGCCTCGCAGCTTCCTGACCTTCAAAACTTGATAGACTATTTGGGATATAAAATCATTACATGCGAAGGGTACGAAGCAGACGATATATTAGGAACAATTGCAAATATTTGTAATAAAAATGATGATTATAAATGTGTATTGGCAACCGGTGACCGGGATATTTTACAATTGGTTTCAAAAAATGTAAATGTTAATATGGCAGTCACACGTATGCAAAAAACTGAAACGATTTTATATGGTGAAAATAAAATAAAAGAAGAATATGGTATATCTCCCAATCAGCTAATCGACGTCAAGGCACTTCAGGGAGACACCTCCGATAATATCCCCGGTGTAAAGGGTATCGGACAAAAAACTGCCCTCAAATTAATACAGGAATATCAAAATATCGACAATATCTATAATAATATTGAATCTCTTAATATTAAGGAAAGTCTAAAAAAGAAATTAATCGAAGGCAAAGACTTAGCTTATATGAGTAGAGCTCTGGGAAAAATTTATACTAAAGTCCCCATAGACTTAAATCTTGAAAACTATTCTCCAAAACCCGTTTGTGTACACAAAGCTGAAAAACTTATGAAGGATCTTGAGTTTTTTTCACTTTTAAATAAAATGAATTTCTCATCTAATGAAAAAAATAAAGATGAAAAATTAGAATCTTTTAAAAATATTCCTGTTCAAATAATTACTGATTACATTAAAATGCTTAAAACTATAAAGTCAAAAAGAGAAATTTATTTTCTATCAGACATTAAAAATGAAGCTATACAAAAACTTATTATCTATATAGACGATAAAATATATATTGCCCAAAGCTCCCACAAAGATTTTTTAAGTTTTACGAAAGAGTTACTTGAAGATTCCAAAATCTCTAAAATTACTTATGATTCAAAACTTTTAAAATACTTGTCGCTTAAAATGCAAATAAACGTGTCAAATATCAGTTTCGACATCTTACTTGCATCATATATTATAAATCCGTCAATGTCCAATTACTCTTTGGAAAAAATTATCCCTATGTACGATATCTCTTACCCTAATATAAATAACGACGATCAAGAAAAAATAATCTTACATACTTCCATATTACCCATACTCACACAAAAATTAAAAAATGAACTTAAATCTCAAAATCAACTCTTCCTCCTTGAAAAAATAGAACAACCTCTTGCTTTAGTCCTTGCCGACATGGAAAATGTAGGCTTTGAAATAGATAAAAACGGTCTTGAAGAATATTCACGGAAGCTACAGCAAAAAATTGACGGTCTACAAAACAATATCTACGATATAATCGGTATCGAGTTTAATATAAATTCTCCAAAGCAACTCGGTCAAATACTATTTGAAGAGTTAAAATTAAGTAAAGGTAAAAAAAATAAAAGCGGATATTCAACCAGTGCAGAAGTTCTGGAAAGTCTAAAAAACGATCATCCTGCCATAAATCTTATACTTGAGTATAGAATGCTTTCAAAGCTTAAATCTACTTTTTGCGATGGTATGTTAAAGCTTGTAAAAAAAGATTCGAGAGTATATTCTTTGTTCAATCAAACCGAAACCCGTACCGGACGAATAAGCTCCCTAGAGCCTAATTTACAAAATATTCCCATTAGAACACCACTTGGACGAAATTTAAGAAAATATTTTAAAGCAAAAGAAGGATGCGTACTAATAGACGCCGATTATTCTCAAATTGAACTTAGAGTTCTTGCTCACCTTTCAAAAGATAAAAATATGATAGAATCTTTCAATCAGAAGCTTGATATACACAGTATTACAGCTGAAAAAATATTTGGCGTTAAACCTGAGGAAGTAGACACCGAAAAAAGAAACTTCGCCAAAACTATTAACTTTGGCGTTATATATGGTATGAGTGCTTTTTCACTCTCAAAAGACCTTAAAATAACAAAATTGGAAGCTGATAAATACATAAAAAACTATTTCGAGTTCTACAGCGGAATATATGAGTACATGGAAAATACTATAAAAAAAGCAAAAGAGGACGGTTTCGTTAAAACTATTTTTAACCGTATAAGATATTTACCGGAACTTTCATCTTCAAACTATAATATTAGATCGTTTGGTCAGCGTATAGCAAGGAATATGCCTGTGCAAGGCAGTGCCGCGGATATAATAAAAATCGCTATGATAAACGTATGCAGAAGGCTTAAACAGGAAAATCTTAAATCAAGACTCATACTTCAAGTACACGACGAACTTATCATTGAATCCCCACAAGACGAATTTTTTATCACTCAAAAACTTTTAATTGACGAAATGGAAAATGCCGTTCATTTAGATATACCCCTTATTGTAAATTCCGAAATCGGTAAGACCTGGTATGATACAAAATCTTAATTTTATATAATCAGTTTTAATATATTTTGATTTATTGTATGTATAGCACAAAATCAAATTACAGTAAAAAAATAATATTAGTTTGTCCGGAGGAAGCATTTAAATGAGAAAATTTTTTAAGAAGCATAAATTTTTGTGGTCTTTTCTTTTTCTTATAATGTTTTTAAGCATCCCCCAAAGCTTTAAAGCAATACAATATATTATGGAAGCAGCAACCGTAGGAGATAACATAGAAGAAAAAACAAACTGTTTCGTGCCATATGCAATAATCCTGATAATGATAAATGTCAATTAGTACTTAGAAATACATGGAAAATCAGTGTATACTCCGGTGAAAAAACTGATATAAGCATAAATTATGATATAATGGGAGCTGCATTTATACTTAAAAAAGCTGATCTGGCAATTATAATATTCGATCTTTCAAAAGAATTTGCTACAGGTACAGCTGAAGTATGGGTAAATTACGTAAAAAGAAATAGTGATCATGCAGATATTATTTTAATAGGTACGAACTGCTGCAAAAACTCTTTAGACGTAGATGAAAACAACCGTTGCCTACAAGATTTTGCAATAACATCTCAATTACATTATTTCCCCGCAGACTACAATATGGGGGAAGGAATAAATCCGATAAGGGAACACCTGTATGAAAGAGCAAAAAATTTTGTTTATCTAAAAATGAAAGCCTTTTTTCATCCGTTGATATTTCAGTACATCCCGATCCGCATAAGTGTTGCTAAACAATTTTGATGCTAAACAAAGGATATAATATTTTTATGAATAAGTCGAAACCACATATTAATATTAGGAAAGCATCTTCTCAAGATACACAAAACATATATATTATAGAAAAAGAATGCTTTTCAACACCATGGTCTGAAAACTCCATTTTATCCGCTATAAATAATAACCATACTTATTTTGTTATTGCTCAAGAAAATGATAAAAATATCATAGGGTATGCTGGACTTTATTTCGTCCAGACAGAAGGTTACATATACAATATAGCGGTTAAAAAACATTTTCGAAAACTGGGGGTTGGAACTAGGTTGGTAAATAGTTTAAAAGACTTTTGTATTGAAAATTCTATGGAATTTTTGTCGTTAGAGGTTCGTAAGTCTAATACCTCCGCTATTAAACTTTATGAAAAAATGAACTTTAAAATACTGGGGACAAGAAAAAATTTTTATAGTTCTCCATCTGAGGATGCTATAATTATGACTGTTTATTTTTAAATTTTTATAAATGTATCAATTGTATAAAAAATTATATACAGTTGATTTTTTTTATTTAATAGTTATAATTAATACTAAAAATGCAGTATTTTGCATTATAAAATAAGGAGGAAAAAATATGCTGCCAATTACTATTGTAATATCTATACCTTCAGATTTAAAAAAGACATTCGATCAGGCAATATCAAATGCTAACAATTTATTATCAAGTCTAATTAATGATCCGTCAGACTCCATACTGTCCACAATTAAAAAAGCTATTGCAAACAAGCACTCCAAAAGACAAGAACTAATATCATGCATTTGTGAAATTTATTCCATACAGGCAAACTTCCCCACTTATACTACTAAAAAATTAAATTCAATCATAGAACAAGCAGCTAAAATAAAAGGAATCTTGAAGGATCCTATCTTAGTTAATCATAAAAACTATGCTTATAAATCTATTTCTCAAAAAAAATCAACCGAAGCGGTATGGATCCAGGACCTTCAAGATTATTACTCATCTATTAACGCATATATACAGAGTATAAATATATCAATGTCACTAATCTCTAAAACTGAAAATCAAATATCTGATAATCTCAAATATATTGAAAGCCTTTTCGATAAAATAGATAAAATACATGCAAATCCTGATGCAGAAATTATCCAAGCCTATAATAAAATACACTCCGACATAAACAATATACAAGCTGAATTTTTAAAAATACAGAAAACACTTCCTCAATACTCAAAGGCTCTAAATTCAGAAATAACTATGTCTAATCAAAACATTAGTCAGCTAAACAACTTTATAGCACATCTTTCAACAAATACAACTCTATCCCAAGCCATAAAAATTATTAAAACCTTCAAACTTAGTGCAAATAATTATAATAAAATTTCCAAAATAGAAAATAATCCTTTACTTTCTGATATTTCACAAAAATCAGATACGTGTTCATCACTCGAGGAACAATTAAAAGGTTCAAATTCATCTATTACTAAGCAAATTACAGATTTTAATAAAAATTATACCCAAAATCTAGCAAAATCAAATGCCGCTCAAGACGATGCACTATCTGATTTAGAGAAAAATATACCGGAAGCTGTATCGACCTTAGACAAAACTATAACTTCAGCTATTCCTCTTATAAAACAATCTGAAGGTACTAAAAATGAATTTGCATCCGTAAAAGACAACATCGATCAAATCCATAAACATCCCAAAACAGGTATTTTTTCTAATACAAAAAACGAAGAAAGAACCGACTATGATATACTAAATTCTTTGTTAAAATCATATATTTCTAAATTAGATAAAAATGTAAATGAATGTAAAGATATATGTGGTCAAGCTCGAAAACTAAAAGATAATTTTTCATCGTATCTTGGTAAAATAAGAGACCTCAAAACAGCACAAAAAACTATTAAAGATTTACAGCAACAAATAACCACTATTAATAAAAATATGTCTGACGATACTAAAAAAGCTACAGTACTATTCAATAAGTTCTCCCGGATATCTTCAAATCTTAAAAAAATTCGAGATGATTTTTCAAATGACAAAAGGATATCTACTTATATAAATAACTATAAAAAGTAGACAGTAAATTTTAATTTACTGTCTTTTTAAATTATATCTATTTAGAATATGCCTCTAGCATCCATCCAAGTTTTTCATATTCTTCTAAATATCCATTAAACATGTCTGCTGTTACTGTATCTTTTTTTTCTTCGGCAAGTACTACTATTTCCTTAGTATCATTTATCCAATACTTCACATCAGTTAATAACTCACTTACAGCTTTATCAATATCTATAGGTTCACTTCCTAACTCATTTACAGAAGTATTAGATAGCGTTTCCTTTAAATTAGCAATTGGTTTATATCCAAGTGATAACATACGCTCTGCTACTTCATCTATAATTATTGCTGTTTTATTATAAAGCTCTTCTGTTTTTTCATGCAAAGTAAAAAAAGACTTTCCTTGTATATACCAATGTATATTATGAAGCTTTACAAACATTACCTGCTGATCACAAAGATATTTATTCATTTTTTCGCTTAAATTCATATTACCATTCCCTTCCTTTATAAATTTATAATTGCACATTTCTTTCAAAATATACCATATAAAAATTAATGCATTTTAAAATTTATCTTGATGTCAAGTATGCTTAATGTTATAATTATGTAAAGAAATATAAGGAGAAATATAAAATGAAAAAAATTTTAATAAAAATAATATCATGTATTACTTCAATGATGATAATACCCAGTAGTTGCATGGCATGGACCAATGAACACATTCAAAAAACATATGAGGACTATTTTGGTACGAAATATACTAGCCATATATACGGACTAAAAGCTCTTACCTGTATGCTTTCCGGTGAAGATATATTAAATAAAATTGAAAATTCAAAGGCAGTATTCTTTGCCTCTATCTCAACTATGCAAAAATTTCTAGAAGATAATTATGAAAGTTTCAGACCACATTTTCCACATGTAGATAAAGCACAGCTTGAGTACACGTGTAATAAAATAGCTGATAAAATCCTAGGCTATGCGCGTGATTATAGACAATTAAAATCAAATGGTACCGGCTATGAGAAACAAAAAGCTATTAAAGCCTTAGATGATTTTGATGAGAATAGACAAAGATTCATTCTAGAACAAATCAGTGTAGCATTACAAACTGAACCTAATACTATTCAGTTTCCAGTGCTAATAGAAATGGCTGCGCAAATTGCAGAATCATTAAATTTAAAATTGGGCAGAGAAGAGAAAAGACGCAAATCTGTATTATTAAAATGGTTTGACACCAATTGGGAGATAATAAATCCGGTAATAAAAACACTCACAATTGTAAAAGCTTAACACCAAAAAACTATATATGTATAAGTATTTTGCCAATTTATTAAAAAATATGTATGGACTTAACTTCATATAGTCCATACATTATTATTTTTACTTTATCTTTTTTATTACTTTAAGCCTTGAAAAATCTTCTCTTTCTTTTTCTTCCAATGCATCTGTCATGTATTTTACTGTTTTTTCAAACTTAGGTATCATTATATTTTTGAGTGCATTAGCCCGTTTTTGAACCTTTTTTATCGAATCTGCTAACAAATATATGCTGTTTTCTACTTCTGCAAGCTCCGTAGTCAACTTTTTTACTTCGATAAATCTTAGATATGCTTTATCAAGTTCTGAATTAGTGTCATAAAGACCAAATGGTATCCTTTTTTCATCTTTTATATCTATTGAAATAATAGGTATTTCAACTCCCATTACACTCCTATAAGATAATTTTATGCTATTTTCAATAGATACCGTCAAAGCAAGTTCTCTGCAGATTCCAAGTGCTATATTAGCCTTTTGAAGTGCTGAATATGCTCTTTCATAAATTGAATCTATTTTACTTTGTATTTCTTCCGCCCTGTCTATTAGGGCCATCATTTCTCGTACTAAGATATTTCTTTTTCGGTCTAAAAGGTCAAAACCTAATTTAGAAAGTGCCAAAGATTTCTTGGAAAGTATTAAATTACCTTTAGTCGGTGCTACTTGACCCACCATTTACTTACCACACCCCACTTATAATTCTTAATCTTGATCATCTTCATCATCTTCAGAGCTATCATTTTCATCCAATAAATTTATTTTCTGATCTTGTTTAAATATTTCTTCGCTTCCCTCTACGTATCTTTGATTTATTATCTTGTCGTCAATTCTGCTAAGTTCTTCTCTTGGAAGTAAAGAAAGTAATTTCCACCCAAGATCTAAACTTTCTTCTATAGATCTATTTTCATTTATACCTTGATTTAAAAATTTCTTCTCAAAGTACTTTCCAAATTTCATATATTTTTTGTCAATATCAGATAAATCGTCCTCTCCTATTACAGACGCAAGTGCCCTTGCATCCATAACCTTAGCATAAGAAGAAAATAATTGGTTAGCAAGATCTGAATGATCATCCCTCGTATACTCTTCTCCTATACCATCTTTCATGAGTCTTGAAAGAGAGGGCAGAACTGAAATAGGGGGATAGTATCCTTGACTTGAAAGGGATCTATCAAGGACTATTTGGCCTTCGGTAATATAGCCTGTAAGATCCGGAACAGGGTGAGTTATGTCGTCGTTTGGCATTGTAAGGATAGGTATTTGAGTCACAGAGCCTTTTTTGCCTTTTACCATTCCTGCCCTTTCATAAAGAGATGCTAAATCTGAATATAAATATCCCGGAAATCCTTTTCTTCCGGGTATTTCTCCTTTAGACGAACTAAATTCACGAAGAGCTTCAGCATAAGACGTCATATCAGTCATAATAACCAAAACATGCATATCAAGTTCAAAAGCTAAATATTCTGCCGCCGTTAATGCACATCTGGGTGTAAGAATTCTTTCAATAATAGGATCATTTGATAAATTTAAAAACATTACTACCCTTTGAAGTACTCCGGATTCATCAAATTTCCTCTTGAAATACTCAGCTACGTCATTTTTAACCCCCATAGCTGCAAATACTATAGCAAAATTTGATTCGTCGGCACCCTGTATTTTTGCCTGACGCGCTATTTGTACGGCAAGTTCATTATGCTTCATTCCCGAACCTGAAAAAATCGGTAGTTTTTGTCCGCGAATTAAAGTTATCAGCGTATCTATCGTAGATATACCCGTATTAATATAGTTCCTTGGATAAAGTCTTGAAATAGGATTTATAGGCACTCCATTGATATCCATTTTCTTCTTGGGAAATATTTTTCCAAGTCCGTCGATCGGCTTACCCGATCCACTAAATACTCTTCCAAGTATCTCGGATGACAATGGTAATTCTAAAGGCCTACCTGTAAGATGTACGCTCGTATTTGAGAGTGATATCGAGCTGGTCCCTTCAAAAACTTGCACGACTACACGTTCTCCATCAATTTGAACTATTCTTCCTTGCCTCTTTACACCGCTGTCAAGACGTACTTCTACAAGTTCATCATAAGAAGCGTCCTTCACTCCCTCAAGCACTATCAGGCTTCCGCTTATTTCGCTTACTCCAACATAATTTATTATCACTTTCTCTCACCTCTTATCCCTTTATAATTTTATCTATTTCTAAATCTATGTCTTTTATATATCCTTCTAGCTTATCCATTTCTTCATTTCCTACGTCATACTTTATTTTAATTACCTTTTCAAAAAGACCGGAATTTGTAATTCTGGAAATTGGTATTGACGCAGATACAAGCTGTTTTGCCTTTTTATATAGATAAAGTATTACTTTCATCATTTTATATTGCTTTTCAAGAGGTACAAATGTATCGTCTTTATGGAAAGCATTTTGCTGTAGAAAACCTGTCCTTATAACTTTCGCAACTTCTATTATTAATTTTTGATCATCAGGTAAGACGTCTGATCCAACCAATTTTACTATTTCCATTAACTTATCTTCTTCATAAAGTATAGTTGATATTTTCTTTCTATATCTTACGAACGATTCCCCTACGTTTTTTAAAAACCAAGGATCTAAATCACTAAAATATTCACTATAACTTGACATCCAATTTATCGCCGGATAATGCCTTGAATATGCCAGTGCCTTATCAAGAGCCCAAAAACATCTTGTAAACCTTTTGGTGTTTTGCGTTACGGGTTCTGAAAAATCTGATCCTTGCGGAGATACTGCTCCTATAATCGTTACAGAGCCTTCATTTCCTCCTAAAGTCTCAACTCTACCGGCTCTTTCATAAAACTGGGAAAGTCTTGACGGCAAATAAGACGGGAATCCTTCTTCTGCCGGCATTTCTTCAAGTCTACCGGAAATTTCTCTGAGTGCTTCTGCCCATCTCGACGTAGAATCCGCCATTATCGCCACATGATAACCCATATCACGATAATATTCAGCAAGTGTTATACCTGTATATATCGAAGCCTCACGTGCAGCTACAGGCATATTAGATGTATTTGCTATTAGTACTGTCCTTTGAGTCATAGGTTTCCCTGATTTAGGATCAACAAGCTTTTCAAACTCATCCACAACCTGACTCATTTCATTTCCGCGTTCTCCACATCCTATATATACTATAATATCAGCGTCACACCACTTTGCAATTTGATGTTGAGTCATAGTCTTTCCAGTACCGAATCCTCCGGGTACGGCTGCTGCTCCACCTTTTGCAACAGGGAAGAGGGTATCAATTACTCTTTGACCTGTAATCAACGGTATTTTTAAATCCAGTCTTTTTTTAATTTTCCTGGGAATACGTATCGGCCAATACTGACAAAGAGTAAGGTCATGAATACGTCCTTTACTATCTTCTAGCGATACTATGGCGTCGTTCACCTTATATTTGCCATTTGAACTAACCTTTATTACTTTTCCACTAACCCCGGGTGGAACTATACATTTATGAGTTATTATTGATGTTTCCGGGCAACTTGCGTATATTTGTCCTTCTGACAAAAGATCGCCCTGCTTTACCTGAACCGTTACATCCCAAAGCAGTTCTTGGTCAAGAGATGCAGCGCTGCATCCCCTTGCAATAAATGGCCCTGACTTAGCTTCTATAGCTTTAAGAGGTCTCTCAATTCCATCAAATATTCTATCAACTATTCCGGGTCCAAGACATGCTTTCATTGGTCCACCTGTACCAACTACCTGCTGCCCTGGTTTAAGACCTGTAGTTTCCTCATAAACTTGAATTATCGTGGATTCTTCACTAATACCTATTACTTCTCCTACTAACTGCTGATTTCCTACATATACCATTTCCATCATAGAAAATGATTTAGTATTCTTTACAGTTACCACCGGCCCATTTATACCATATATATAATCCTTTTTTTCCATATTAAAAGGCGAATGTCTCATTATACTGGACAAACGCCATCTCAAAACCACCTTTCAAATAAGATTTCTTCCAAGTCCTTAATATACTAGTTCACTGCCATATTTTTGTATGAACCAATCTCTCTGCTTTTCTAAAGAAGAATCTAACGTTTCATCGCTCATCATACCTAACTTCTCACTATATCCACGTATTCCGCCTATCTGTATGTCCTCATCAGAATATATTTCGCAGTTTCTCCCAAAACTCTCTTTTATCAGATCTGAGTACTTCAAATCCTCATGCTTTATGAAAAGTTTAGTATCGGTACTTTCAAGTACCTTTGATATCTCTTTGGCATACTCTTTCATTTTTTCAGTATATTCAGAAGTTCTGGTATATTCCAGAAGCTCTTTAGTACAAGTTTCAAACATCTCGTTTAATATATTTTGTCTTTTTCTTGCCAGATTTTTTCTGCATTCTAATTCCTTATGTGAGATGTCTACAGATATTTTATTTTTCATACTCATCAATTCTTTTTGTATCATATTATTGATGTCTTCTATGATCCTCGACTCGGATTTTTCAAGCTCTGCTTTTTCGATATCCTCTATCTCTTCCTCTATCTTGGACTGCTGCTGACGAGCATATTTATCTATAGATTTTAAAAATCTGCTGGCTATATCGTTGCTTGACAAAATATCTCACCCCCCTGATTTAAGTAAACAAAAAATTTACTTCTATATTTTTATACCTATTGCATCCCTAATATATCTGGTTATTGAATCTTTTGCACGACCTTTACTATGTCTGTCAGGTATCTCCACTACCAGAGGCCTTTTGTGTTTTAACTTAAAATCGTATATAAATCCCTGGCACATTTTCACTAATTTCTCTGTTATTAAAACTATCGCCACATCTTGCATATCAACTGTACTTTTTAATGCTTCTTTTAGCTTATCTTCCTCGTGTACAATTACTCCATCGATTCCGGCTAGACGCATCCCAACCTGCGTATCTATATTGTCACTTATAAGATAAATTTTCATTATTCTATACCCCTAACTTCTCCAGCTGGTTAAATATCATTATTGATACTAGAAGTCCGTAAAGGGCAATTCCTTCTCCGAGTGCTACAAAAATAAGTGATTTACCAAACGCCTTTGGATCCTCTGAAGTAGCCGCAATAGCCGCAGGTGCTGCTGATGCAACCGCTATTCCTCCACCTATTCCGGAAAGTCCTGTAACAAGCGCAGCAGCTATTAAACCTATTCCAAATGCAGACGTCTTGGCTGCTGCCTCCTCTGAAGATACAGATGAATTTTTTGTATCTACTACTTCTGCGTCCGCCTTAGGCACACTCGTAAATATAGACGCTCCAAGCAAAAATAACATACATCCAAATACTGACACTATCTGAGAAATTACCGCTCTTTTCTTACTGCCACCTTTTTTAACTGATCTAATTGCCAGAAACGAGGCTAAACCTATAACGATAATCGGTAATATAAAGTATATTGACATCATAACTTAAAAACTCCTTTTAAAATATTGTTAAATATCTGCTTTTCTGGAAACTACCGGACTAAATGCTTTTCCGGTTCCTTGAAAAAATCTGCTGAAAAGTTCATAAAATTCAAGTCTTAGGACTTGTATTCCGGCGAGCAGCGCCTCAAGACACAGTACAAATATATTCCCTGCTATTAAAGTAATTACGTACCCTATCGGCCCAAACATCTCGGCAATAGTAAATACAACCATCATCATTCCGGCATGTACTAATACGAACGCCCCTACTCTTAAAAATGACATTGTATTTGTAACATAACTAAGTACAACCTCAAACATCTCAAATATACTCTGCGCTATATAGTCGCCCCAACTTTTTGGTTTCCAGTCTGAATTGCCATCAAACATTTTTATAAATATCTCGCTAAATAATATGAAAAATATCGGCGTAACTATTAGAAGCGCAATATATAAACTATTTGCAAATCCATATTTGAAAAGCATAAGGTCAAGAAGCATAAGTACTGAACTTGAATATAAGACCAGTCCACAAACGCCGTTTTGGCTAAAAATCGCTTCTCCAAATTTTTTTCTTCGCACAAGAGAATACACGTTAATCATCATTGCAACAATTAGTAGAAAAACTCCTATCCCTACCGCGGAATATATAATTACGTTCGTAGTATTAGACGCCATTACCGAAACAGGTTTTTCATTTAGTCCAAATACATTTTTATAAAAACCATCAAGCGCGTCCTCAAATCCGAACACCGATCCAAAAATCGTACCGAAAAACGCTGAAGATATTCCGCAGCTTATAAGCGCTCTGCCAAGTTTCATTTTCTTGATTTTCCACATTAAATATCCAACTATTGATAAAACAAGTCCTTGACCGAGATCTGCAAACATTATTCCAAATAATACTATATAAGTCAAGCTTACAAATATCGTAGGATCTACTTCATTATAGTTTGGCAGACCGTAGGTTTCCACGAAAAATTCAAAAGGTCTGAAAAAACGTCTGTTTTTAAGTTTTATAGGTGGAGAATGCTTCAGCATGTCTTTCCCCTTTTCAGTAGAATACTCCACACTATTGATGCTATCAAGTTTCTGGCATATCTCTATTTCTTTGTCTGCCGGGATCCATCCTACCAATATAAAACTATAATTATACCTTGCTGCGTACCTCTTGACCTCATGGTACACAATAAGTTCTTCAAGTTTGGAATATAGTCTCATACACTGTCCTTTTTGATGTTTCCAGAACTCTGCTATTTTAGCGTCAATTTTACCTATTTCTTTTTTTACTTCTTCTTCTATTATTTTAAGCCTTTTTACATTTTCTTCGGCAGTCCCATTTACATACGTTATCTCTACACTTTCGAAATAAAGACTTGAAAATATACGATCTACTTCATCTAAAATATCTATCGGAGCAAAATATATTCCCCAATAATACATGTCGTCCTTAGTACAAGGGAAAAACAATACTTCCTTCTCATCTTCGTACAGCGAAAGCTTATAATGACTCTCTCTTGGAAGTCTTCCAAACCTCGCCTTTATATACTCGCATGACATTATTTCATCAAGTCTTTTATTCAGTCCAAAAAAATGTTCTAACTGTTTTTTCTCTTTTATATATTTGTCTAGCTTGCCTTTGAGTACTTTCTTCTTCTCTACAAGTTTTCCAAGTTTTTCAGATAAATTGTCAATATACTCTGATATCTGATTATTATCAATATAAAAATTTTCAACATCTACTAAATCAAGTGTTTGTCCTGAAGCAATTACCGTATCTTTCAAAATTTTTAAAGACTCAGAATACGGATTTTCCTCTAAAACATGTGAAAATTTTTCAGTATTGGAATAAAATGAAAAAACATTATCAGGCTGAAAAGACTTTGAATTTCCACATATTCTAATTACGTCGTCTATCTCAGACATAAGCCCTATTATACTTATAAATTTCATCTCACAAACTGCCATTTTTTTTACCTCCCCCTTTTAATATTATTACTGTATCAGCATAGACTTTATTTCATCCGAAGACAATTTATACCTTATACCCTCTATTATATTTATTATATTTAAAATTTCTATCTCTTTTAGAAAAATATATGACATTAAAACTATTGGTGGAGAAATAGAAAATCTTATATCATGAAGGCTCCTTATAAAACGCATATATTTTGGAATTTTATCTATTGTATCAAGCCCCTTTGAAAGCCACTTCTTACCAACTTTTGAATTTTTCATATCTATCATCATCTGCTTTGGGTCTTTTGAATAAATATATTCTCGGAGTGTTTTTATGCCAAGCGTACCAAATGGAAAAATTATTGTTTCTATATATTCGTCGTCCACGCTATAGAACTTCTTTACTCTTGTTATCCTTACCATATTATTAAGGTCTATGTAAGTATTAAACAAATCGTTAAGCTCCGCTTTCGTTTTTCCCCTTGTATACTTATCTATTATATGAAATACCACATCATATAGATAAGTATAAAGTGCAGCTTCTATTTGTGAAATATCAACCGGTGTGTTTATATTATGAGGTCTGAAGGGCATAAGTACCTCTTTGTAAACAGATTTCTTTGTTGCTTCTAGTAAGTCGTCGAAGTTCTTTATACTTGAAAATGCGTATATATCTATTTTCGTATGGCGACCAAAAAAGACAGGCATAGAATAAAGATATTCACTCGTTTTCCCAGCTGCCATGAGCATTATTATATGCATTATTTCCTGTATTTCTATTTTGGCTATTATATAGTTAAAAAAGTGTTCGCCTGACGACAAATCATATTTTCCAAGAACAGCAAAATCATAAAACAACTTTCTTCTTATAATATCTTCAAGGTATCCTCTGTGGATATCGCTTTCATTTATCGCACTGAGAATATCTGAATATGAAGTCCTATGCTTTAAATACGACGCTATCTCCGACACACTATCACAAGACATTAAATTTAAATAATCTTTTTCTTTAAGTCTCTTTCCATACATTGCCCTGGCTTTAGAAAGTACAGCATTAGAAGCATAAGATAATATCATCTTTAGAGCCCTTCTTTCACCCTCTGAATTATCTGAGATATCCACATTTTCGAATTTTCACTGTATACCTTATCTATTTTATCAGAAATTTTATTATAATGGTCTGTTATTGCCTTTATCTTAATATCTGCAATTTCCCTTTCCTCGGATTCCATAATTTTAATATTTTGTCTGGCCTTGTTGATGTGTTCTACTCTCTTTTTTTCCCTTAAGTCATTTATCTTCTGGATAGAATCCACTTTAAATTTTAGGGTCTTCGCCACCGCTTCCCTGGATTTTTTATCTGTGCTTATGATTCTGTTTATCATGTCTTTCATTAAACCATACCCCAAATAAATTTATTTTTATTTTTGAAAATACAGAAAAAGTAAACTACCTTACTGTTATAGAATTATGTTACAAATTACAAAAAAGTCAAGAGGTTAGGTATACAAAATTTAAACCGGCATTTATAAATAACGTATTTTTTATAAATATTAACCAAAAAATATTGACTTTATATATATATATATATATAATAGTTATAGATTTTATTTTGAGGAGGAATTATATTATGATGAATTCAGATTTTATTGATTGGATTTACAGCCAGTATAAAAAAGCTATAACGAACAAAGCTAATTCGTATTTATTAGACGAAGATGAAATATCAAAAAAAGAAGAGAGCAAAGTGGTATCTAGTATAAAGGAAACCATTGCCATAAAAATCGATTCAAGGGAGGCAAACAAAAAACTTAAAAAAATATTAAATAAATCAGCAATGATAGATGAAGTATTAAAAATAATTAAACCCTTAACGCAGAAAGCATTAAAGATAGATGAGATTGTTCCCATACTTGAGCATTTTAAAAATCACGTCACAGAGATAGGTCACCCCCTTTATTATGTGGGAAGTGCACGTATTTACAAAAAATATATTAACAAACTAAAAAATAACGAAGTTATACTCTCAGCGATAGCTCAACATAACGCAGGCGACTAAATTTATTTACTATGCTTTTATCTATATGTAATTTATTAAATCATCCCCATGAAATTAGAAATATTAACCAAAAAATCTTGACTTTATATATATATATAATAGTTATAGATTTTTTTGAGGAGGTAATGCATTATGGCGAGTCTTTCAGCTTGCAGATGGCTTTGCAACGCGCTTTATATACGCCTATGGAGGGAAGTACATTCACAATATAAATTAAATCGGCGTTTAAAGATAGATGGCGTAACAATAGACAAAATCACATCACAAGACATCGATAATCTAACAAAATCTAATCCATATTTTTCTAAAGAATATAATAAAAATAAACAGATAATAAATAATAGTTTAAAAAATGTATATCAAGCTGATACGCGACCAACAATAAAATCTGCCCTTAGAAAACTACAATTTCATTTGCCGGACTCTAGTAACCCTTTTCTTTACACAGGCAGTGGAAGAATTTATGGTAAGACTATTAACATCATTTCTAGCGATGCAAACCTCAAATCAAAGCAGTTTAAAGAATATCCACTTTGATCGTTATAATTTAATTAAGGCAAAATAAACTTGAGTATAAAACTCCCAAAAGGAATTTTATACTCTTTTTAATAAATTATTTCATAAAAAATGCTTTTATAGCTTTATAACACATATAAAGATCTATCTTTGATATAACCTCAAACGGTGAATGCATAGAAAGCACCGGCACTCCCATATCAATAACATCTATATTTAAATTAGATATAAATTTGGCGATCGTTCCTCCGCCTCCGCCGTCTACTTTGCCAAGCTCCCCTGTCTGCCAAAGAATATCTGCATCATTCAGGATTTTACGTATCTCACCTACAAACTCCGCACAAGCATCAGACGTACCCATCTTTCCGCCACTTCCTGTATATTTTGTCATTACGACCCCTCTATTTAAGTAACAGCTGTTAGATGCGTCATATTCACCTGCAAAATTAGGATCGAATCCTGCATTTACGTCTATCGATAAACATTTTGACTTTGTCAGTACATCCCTAGCCTTTATCTCCTGATTTCGTACCAAATCAGCTATAAAATATTTTATAAACGAAGATTTCATGCCGGTGGTACCGTCGCTGCCTACTTCCTCTTTGTCAGCAAGAACCACTA
>CAQBRY010000023.1:0-5290 GCA_948762645.1 uncultured Eubacteriales bacterium
GTCCTTGATTTCGTTTATAGGGGCTATTTTTTCATTGATATTTTCTATATATATTTCATCTCTTGCGTCAGAGGCCATTTACGATACTTTTATTGAAAAAAATTTGACAAGCAGTATTAATCAAACGATATCCGACAAAAATTTTAAGTCTGAAGATATTTTTAATAATCTTCCTAATTTCGTAAGTAATGCCTTGAGAATATATAATATAACAAATGAAAAGGTATCTTCGATAGCTAGAAGCAGCGGACTAGACAAAGAAAAAGTTCTTTCTGATTTATTTTCTCGGGCTATTAAGGGAGTTATTAGAGATATACTTTCGATATTAATTTTCTGGCTTCTCATGATACTTATAGGTACAATTTGTAAAAATCTTTCTTATGTATTTAAACTGCCGGTACTTCGTCAGATTGACGGTCTGTTAGGAGGAATTTTTGGAGCTTTCAAAGGATACGTAGTTATAGTAATTTTAATGATGTTTTTAAAAATGTTTTTACCTGTTTCAAAAGTATTGCCTGAGGTACTTTCAGATAAAAATATTGATTCTACAGTGTTATTTAGTCATATGTATAAAAGTAATTTGATTTACGAACTTTATAAAAGTATAAATATATTTATTGGAGTAGGTATATGATTTGTATATCGAGGGTTATAAGAGAAAATTTTACTATTCCGAATATAATTTCTCTAATAAGGATTTTGTTAATATATCCTTTTGTGATGTATATTTTGAAGGATGAGTATATAAAGTCAGGGATAGTTTTGACAATATCTGGAATAAGCGATCTTTTAGATGGATTTATTGCGAGAAATTTTAATCAGGTGAGTAAACTTGGAAGAATGCTTGACCCAATAGCCGACAAACTTACTTTAATATCTGTTATGATATGTGTTGGATTAAAGTTTAAAGAGATAAAACCATTTGTTATAATATTAATAGCAAAAGAAGTAGTAATGATACTTGCTAGTGCATTTTTACTAAAAAAATGTAAAGCTCCTCCTGAGGCTAAATGGTATGGTAAGGTGGCTACGGTGTGGTTTTATTTTTCAGCTATTGTAATAATAGCACTTAAGTCTGTATGGAATATACAAAATAATTTTTTAACAGTATCTTTTATGGCAATAACAGTATTGTTGATGTTTTATGCATTTATAAAATATTTTAAGATTTTTGTAAATATAATAAGAGTAGATAAAGATTCTACCAAAATTGATATAAAATAAGAAAATTTTATTTGAAGGGAAAAATATTATGCTTTGTTCGAGATGTAAAAAAAATCCTGCAATTATTTTTGTTTCCTCAGAGAAAGATATGTCTAATACACAAGGGCTTTGTATATCGTGTGCAAAGGAGATAGGAATAAAACCTGTAAATGATTTGATAGAGAATATTGGCATGTCAGAGGACGACATAAATTATATGCAGCAGCAGCTGTCAAATATAATAGATGAAGGTTTTGAAGACAGCCAGGACGATAAAGAAGATGGCGAAAATTTTACCTATGGTGGAGCAACTACATTTCCTTTCATGAAAAATTTATTTTCAAGTATTAGATTCCCTATGAGTGAAGAGTCTAAAAGCAACAGTGGCAGTAAAGAAGAGAAAAAAGAAGTTAATAAGAAAAAATCTAAAAGAAAACATATAGATATGTATTGCAGGAACTTAAATCAAAAGGCAAAAAATAATGAACTTGATATAATAATCGGTCGAGAAACAGAAATAAACAGGGTTATACAAATACTTTGCAGACGAACTAAAAATAATCCTTGCCTGGTGGGTGAGCCTGGCGTTGGAAAGACAGCTATAGCCGAAGGTCTGGCAATAAAAATCGTCAATGGTGACGTACCTAATAAGCTGAGGAATAAAGAGATACATTTATTAGATTTGACGTCTTTAGTAGCGGGTACGCAGTTTAGAGGGCAATTTGAAAGCAGAATAAAGGGACTTATTGAAGAAGTCCGAAAAGACGGGAATATCATACTTTTTATAGATGAAGTACATAATTTAGTCGGGGCAGGAGATTCAGAAGGATCGATGAGTGCTGCCAATATATTAAAGCCCTCACTTTCCAGAGGAGAAATACAAGTAATTGGAGCTACGACGTTTGTAGAGTATAGGAAACACATAGAAAAAGACTCAGCCCTTGAAAGACGCTTTCAACAAGTAAAAGTGTTAGAGTCTACATTGGAAGGAGCAATAACCATCCTTAAAGGGATAAAATTTTACTATGAAAACTATCATAGGGTAAGTATATCCGATACGCTAATAGCTAGACTTGTAGTTCTGTCGGAAAGGTATATCACAGACAGATTCTTACCTGATAAATCTATAGACCTTTTAGATGAGTCTTGTGCATGTGCAACGCTTAGAAATAAAAAGTTAGAACAGTATGATAGGATAAATTCAAAAATAGAAGAATATAAGTTTGAAGAAGAAAGACTATTAGGGCTAGAAGAGAATACGGAAGCTGATTATGAAGCACTTGCGAAAATAAGAGTAGATATTGCTAAGATGGAAGAAGAGGCAAAAGGACTTCGCAGTGAGGCCCTAAATAATCAGGTAGATGAAAAGGATATAGCAAAAGTAATTGAGCTTTGGACTGGTATACCTGCAACTAAAATACAAGAACATGAGTTTAAAAAATTAGAGAAATTAGAAAGTAAATTAAATGAGAAAGTTATTGGTCAGAAACATGCTATTGAGAAAATATCCAACGCTATAAAAAGAAATAGAGTACAAATAAATCCTAAAAGAAGGCCGGCTTCGTTTATATTTATAGGGTCTACAGGTGTAGGAAAAACGGAACTTGTTAAAACTCTTGCACAGGAATTGTTTGATACTCCCGATAATTTAATAAGACTTGACATGTCAGAATACATGGAAAAACACTCAGTGTCGAAGATCATAGGATCTCCTCCTGGGTACGTGGGCTATGACGAGGCAGGACAAATTACAGAAAAAGTACGTCAAAAGCCTTATTCTGTATTGTTGCTTGACGAGATAGAAAAGGCACATCCTGATATTATGAATATACTTTTGCAGGTTCTAGACGAAGGAAAAATTACAGATTCCCATGGTCGAGTAATAAATTTTGAAAATACTGTTATAATTATGACGTCCAATGCTGGAAGCCATGATAAAAACGGTATGGTTGGATTTGGAAAAAGTGATAATGATTTGAGTAAAGAAAAAGCATTTAAGGCAATATCTGAGTTTTTAAGACCGGAATTTTTAAGTAGGATAGATGAAGTAGTAGTGTTTAATAAGCTGACACAAGATAATTTAAAGAAAATAGCTTGTTTAATGCTTGATGAATATGTGGGAACATTGTCTGAATACGGTGTTGAATTTAGGTATGATGAAAGTGCTGCGGATATTTTAGCCGGTATGTCTTATGGCGGAAAAAGCGGCGCCAGGGATCTTAGAAATAATATAAGGAAAAATGTTGAGGATGTTATAGCAAATAAAGTAATTTCTAGTGGTGGATTTAATATGAAAACGATTGTTTTAACTGGCGATAAGGAATTAAATTTAGTAATAAAATAAAAAATATTTTTTAGTATTGACACCGCGACGAAAGATATGATAGAATATAATTCGTCGCGTGAGATGCGGGTGTAGTTCAATGGTAGAATTCCAGCCTTCCAAGCTGGCAGCGTGGGTTCGATTCCCATCACCCGCTCCAATGGTGCCATTATTTTGTTTATACATTCTAAAGGTACTGCTATTTGCGCCAGTAGCTCAGCAGGATAGAGCAACTGCCTTCTAAGCAGTAGGTCAGGGGTTCAAGTCCCTTCTGGCGTACCATTTTTTATGGTGGATATAGCTCAGTTGGTTAGAGCGCCAGATTGTGGCTCTGGAGGCCGTCGGTTCGAATCCGATTATCCACCCCATTTTTGAGGATTTTTTGTGTATTTAGTGGGGTGTAGCCAAGCGGTAAGGCAATGGACTTTGACTCCATCATTCGCTGGTTCAAATCCAGCCATCCCAGCCATATTTAATTTTATGACTCATTAGCTCAGTTGGCAGAGCACTTGACTTTTAATCAAGGTGTCCGGAGTTCGAATCTCCGATGGGTCACCATTAGGTATGAAAACTTCTGAAAGTATTTTTTCGGGAGTTTTTTTATTTAAATTTTTTTGTTAAGTATTAGATAGAGCAAAAACTTTTAAGGAGTATTTATGGGTATAAAAATGTTTGAAAAAATGTATGTTGTACACATTCACAATTTAAAAGATAAAGAAAGCAATATGTTGAAGTATGGTTTAAGAAATTTTACAAGCATACATTTTTGCGATTTATCGATCGAACTTACAAGTTGATATAAAATATTTTTCTTTTATTATTTATAATATATAAAGTTACCTTCATATAAGTATTATGTATTGAATATAGTTTTAGTTTGTAATATAATTTGCAGAAATATAAAAATAATTGGATAGGAGATTAAAAATGTCTAAAATCTATGAACTATTAAATGATCAAGTTAATAAAGAATTTTATTCCTCATATTTATATTTATATTTTGCAAATTTTTATGTAGACAAAGGATTAAATGGATTTGCTAATTGGTATAAAGTACAATCTCAGGAAGAGAATGCTCATGCAATGTTGTTTATACAGTATATACAGAATAATGATATGGAAGTAACATTAGAAGCTATAAAAAAACCTGATGTAAAATTGAATGGAAATATTGATGCCCTAAAGGCTTCTTTAGAACACGAAAAATATATAACTAAATCAATACATAGCATATATGAACAAGCTTTATGTGAAAAAGACTTTAGAACTATACAATTTTTAGATTGGTTTATAAAAGAGCAGGGAGAAGAAGAATCTGCTGCTAGTGAACTTGTTAAGAAAATGGAATTGTTTGGTTTGGATGCAAAAGGATTATATATGTTAGATCAGGAAATGGCATCCAGAATATATACTCCACCATCTTTAACTCTGTAAAGTATTAAAATTGTCAGTGACGTAATTAAAATTAATATTGGAATAGTTTTCAAAAAATTAATTAATCAGTCCATTAATGAACGCATTGATTTATTATATTTAGATTTAATATGTCATTAACAAATTTTTACATTTTAAATTAAAAATATTTTTTTACTTAAACTTAAGTACGTGTAATATGAATATACTTATTAATTATTTTAATATTATATCATAATTATATTATATAAAAATGCCTAATGTTAGGCGATTTTTTGGTTTACTTAGGTTATTAGATAGACTTTTTCAAAGAAGATAATAATTCATGGTAAATAAAAAGATAAGCCTCAA
>CAQBRY010000023.1:5300-20054 GCA_948762645.1 uncultured Eubacteriales bacterium
TCAAAATTTTGGAAAATAACTATATAGATTTATATGCGAATCAAGATGAAGTTGATTCTCGATGCGCTGAAGTTTCATTTAAAGATCAAGATCAAAAAAAAATTTACGCAGTGAAAAACAAGATAGGGAATAGGGCATACCTAATACTGTAGAACATACTAACTGACTTTTACGACACTATTTAATCCATTTTACTCGCAAAACTTATTCTGCTTCTAAATCTTTAGACATAATTTTTTATTCTTTTTATCTCTTTTCCTTTCACCATGTTTTGCTTTCTATCTTTTTTTATCTCTGCCTATTTGTTCTGTATCTTGATTATTCAATTTTTTATATCTTCCATAAATTATAACCTCGTTTATATTATATATAAATAGTGTCAATATAATTTTGTGGGTTTTAATAAATATAATTCTTTCAATTTAATTTATCAAAAAATAAATCATTCAAAATAGTACTATTTTGAATGATTTTTATTTTAAATTTTATTACATGGACTTCCCAATACTTAAAACAGCATCATCTTTTTTTATAACATCTCCACATTCATCTAAATATGAAATAAATATCTCATTTTGTTTAAGTATTTCACCATATTCACTTAACATTATGTAAATCGGTTTTTTTATTTCCTCATAAGGACGTATTACTAAATAGTACTGACCTTGATATGTATAGATATCACTTTTGTAAGTTTTCGACTCATATAAATTATATAGATGTTTACATACTTTTAAAATGTCATCTAAATTATCAAATTTATATATTATAGTATTTGACTTGTTTTTGTTTAAATGAGTTTTATTGTTCTTTGCAATTTTATCTTCGGAGTTACTATTTATAAGAGTAAATATTATAATACAGCCATTAAACTGCGGCAGTGTTTCAATTGATAATTTATAATTTTCTATAGAAAAACCTGTTTCTATTTTAGCAAGTGTAAGAAGTTTAGCCATAATATCTCTAGATTTATGATTACTCCAAGAAATACTTTCATATGTAAGTCCTAACTCATTCATATCTTTTTCTTCTAAAACTATTAAAAGTTTTTTTTCATTTATTTGTTCAATGACCAAAAGGAACTCCCTCCCCCTTATATATTAATACTACCATCAAAAGGTCTATAATAATATCATATTAGTAGTCTGGCAAATATGCAATAGGGGAAGTTCTGGATGTATACAATTGGTACTCACCTAAGATATAATATGTAAAAAAAACTATAATGTTCATTAACAATCAAATATTTTTTTCATCTTTTGGTAAAGTTATCTTTATGGGGTACACTGATTCTATATGACTAAATGACCTTACATTACCATTGCAATCCACATTGTAATCATCATGCGATACTTCCACATCATAAACTGCATGCGGACACATACTTTGATATGAGTCCTTTAATACGTTATAATCTGGAGCTGGTAATAATATATCATTAATGTTACCTTCCTCGTCAGTATATCCATCGAAGAATATTCTTTCTCCATCTGAGAAGTTTTTCTTTATCCTTACTCTTATTCCACTTAGAGGTATTTCATCGTCGCAAAATGACTGTATTTTTAAGTGCCCTATCATAGGATTACTATCTATAAACTCTTTGTATGTAATATCAACATTATCTGTACCTACATTACTGATATTTTCAGGTTCAATTTTATGAATATCAGGAGGTATGTTTTCCTGCTCATCAGTATTATTATTTTCTGAAAAATTTTTATTTTTTTTCATATATTTTGCCAATTCATCTTTATACTTTTTAACCATAGAATTAAATTCTTCTTTGTCCATAAATGGACCTCCCTAAAAATTTTAATCTAGATATAAATACATATTCCAAAATAAATTTATATATGTATTTAACTAGATTAATAAGGGTGATACTTTTAAATTCTATGATATATAATTTTATGCTTGCTCATGTTCTAATTGCTGTATTCTTTGATTAAGACCATCTATTCTTGCCGGATAATCTGCTTATATTATTGGAAGTACTTATTATATCGTTTAGGACTATTTATCTACGGCTAATGAAACTAATCATCTGATTTAGATCTCGAACACGGTTTTGTAAATCTACTCTATTATTTTGAATCCGTAATATTTTGTTTTGCCACCCCTGAATTTAAACTTCTAAATTATGAATGTGTCCATCTCGATCAGCTATTCTTCTACTAACTTCTGCGTTTATTCCTACTCTATCAGCTAAATTTCTAAATAATTCTGCAGAATTAAACCCACGACCTTGTATTTCTTGTTTTATCTCAACTTTTATTGTATCTGGAGTTCTATTTTGCAGTACTTCTATTTGAACAGTATTTTTGCGAATATTTTGTAATAGTTCCTAATTGCGATGTTCAAGCTGATCTTGACTTAATATTACTTCTCTTAGATTTATTGATGCTACAGTAATAATTGTCCCGTACGCTCTAATTCTGCATGTATTCTGAATTAAATTCTCCTTCAGGTCTTTCCGTATCTTGTTGATGCTGAAGTTTAAATGCTCTTAATTCTTCTATTTCTTTCCCCTTATTAATTATTACCTTTCCCATAATTGTCATTATTAATGCAGTAGAAACACCGGCAGCTGATAATATAATGGTATATTTTTATGTGTGGAAAAATCTATATATTTATTAACCCCTTCTAAAAGCCTCTTTTAAGGTCATTAATGTATTTGTCTATTTGCTATTTCTTGGTCGATTCTATCTTTGATTCCTTGTAAATCATCATTTAGAGCGTCATCGATTGTTCCATGTGTTTCGCGCAATTTATTTATATCGATGCTATTTCTTATTTTTCTAGCAGTCTCTGCATTTCCATCGTGAGTTGCTAAACTTTGTATGAAGGCATCTATGATATTTATAAATTCAAGTTCAAGTCTATTCTGACGTTCATACTCTCTTACTTGCACTTCATACCTGATTTGAGGAAGTCTTATACGTAAGAATTCATTGTGTAAATTTTTTATGTCAACATTAAGTTTTGCTATCTGACAGATTCTCTCGTACTCTAAAGTTTGCTCGCGCATTAATTTTCTGTCGCCCCCATCTATACTTTCTGCACGTACTTCTTCTTGAATATTTCTATTTAATTGGAAACGTATTTGATTTTGTAAAGTTTCAATTTGATCGTTAATTTGGCGAAGACGTATTGTACCATTGCCACCAAATTCTGCATCTCTTTCCTTCAATACTTGATTTTCATCACGTAATCTTTGAACTTCAAGTAAAGCATCATCTTTTTCAGCAGTAACAGTGTTAAATTGAGTTTGTAATTGAGTATTTTGATTTCTTTGATTTAGTTTTTCTTCCTTTTCTGATAAATAGGATTTGTATAGGCAAGCTGAAACTATTGCTAATGTTATAGTGGTAACGGTTAAAACAATCGAACTCTTATTTAATGTCATATATATCCTCTACAATCTTTTTTATATTATATTTATAATGTTAACATGTTGTTAATTAAAAGTCAATATTTTTAGTAATCATTTGATATTATTGATGGGTAATATTTTTCTCTATAGCCAAAACAGCTAATTTATCGCATCTTTCATTTTCTTCGTTTCCATTATGACCCCTAACCCAAATAAAATTGATATTGTGGTTTTCTAAAAGATTTAAAAGTCTTTCCCATAGGTCTGTATTTAAGGCTTTTTCCTTTTTATTTTTCATCCAATTATTATTTTTCCACTTTTTGGCCCAGCCTTTATTAACAGCATTACATACGTACTGCGAATCACTAAATATATTAATGGTGCAAGACTGTTTAAGTTCCTCCAGCGCCTTTATTACTGCAAGTATTTCCATTCTATTATTTGTAGTATTTGGGACAAAGCCGAATATCTCTTTTCTATGTCCATTATACTTAAGTACTGCTGCCCATCCTCCTGGTCCGGGATTCCCCTTACATGCTCCGTCCGTATATATTTGTATTTCTTTCAAACTTATTCTCTCCATAAAATATTTTCTTAAATTTTATTATACATGAATTTAGATAAAATTAAAATTATTTTTTATATTGGAAAATATTTAAGCATTATTATATATTATTAGACAATAAGGATTTCAATTTTCTTATATGTACATAGATTATAAAATTATTATGAATATCTGTATCTAGTTTTCACTACTTATTACTTATAAAACTAAAAAGGAGTAATTATTAATGCCTAACTTCTTAAAATTGAACAAAGACGAACTACTTAAAATAAAATCGGACCTTAAACAGCAATACGAAAATATAAAAAAATTAGGCCTTAATTTAGATATGTCAAGAGGTAAGCCGAGTCCTGAGCAGCTGGATTTATCTACGAGTATGCTTGATGCAGTAAATAGCAGTTCAAATTATTTTTCCAAAGGTAATATTGACTGCAGAAATTACGGTGTATTAGACGGTATAGATGAGATGAAAGAATTAATGTCTCAGATTATGGAAGTTGACAAGAACAATATTATAATAGGAGGGAATTCAAGCCTTAGTTTAATGTTTGACACAATATCTCACTTTATGACCCATGGTACTTCAAAAGATCCTGCGTGGATCAAGCAAAAAGATATTAAATTTTTATGCCCTTGTCCAGGATACGATCGCCACTTTAGTATTACTGAGTATTTTGGAATAAAAATGATACCTATTAAAATGAACTCAGACGGTCCGGATATGGACGAAATTCAAAAATTAGTCGAAAATGACAGTACCATTAAAGGAATATGGTGCGTACCTAAATATTCGAACCCGCAAGGCATAACGTATTCAGATGAAGTAGTTACGAGATTTGCAAAACTTAAACCTGCAGCTAATGATTTTAGAATATTTTGGGATAATGCTTATGCCGTCCATGGTTTAACAAATCATGAAGAAAAACTACTAAATATATTTGAGAAATGTGAGAAATATAATTCATGTAATTTACCAATAATGTTTTGTTCAACATCAAAAATAACGTTTGCAGGAGCAGGTATTTCAGCTATTGCGTGTCAAGGAGAAAATCTTGAGAATCTAAAAAAAAGATTTTCATTTAAAATTATAGGTTACGATAAACTTAATCAGCTAAGACATTATAGGTTCCTCAAAAATATAAATATACTTAAATATCATATGAAAAAACATGCTCAAATATTAAACCCGAAATTTAGTTTAGTCATTAACAAATTTAACGATAATTTTAGCAACAATCCCATACTATCATGGACCAATCCTAAAGGAGGATATTTTATAAGCGTTGAAACGATAAATGGATGTGCTAAAGAAACTGTCAGATACTGTAAGGAAGCGGGATTAAAACTTACAAGTGCCGGTTCTACATATCCATATGGCATTGACCCAAATGATAGTAATATAAGAATAGCTCCATCGTATCCTGATATAAAAGAACTGGGAATGGCTATGGATGTATTTTGCCTTTGCGTAAAATTAGCCGCAGCAGAAAAGTTAATTAAAGATAAAACATAATAATATTATTTATTGTACTTTTAATTTTAATATGATAAAATTTATCAATTATATATTAAGATGTTTATGTAAATGTTAATGGAGGTAGTATTTTGAAAAAATTTAAGTTTCTGCCGCTGATTATTGCCCTAATAGTTTTATTTACGGCAGGATGCAATAAAGAAAACAGTAGCACACAAAATGCAAATTCGGAAAACTTTTTTGGGGGAAAAATAAAGTTTGTCACTTCCTTCTATCCAATATATATCATGGCTCTTAATATAGCAGATGGAATAGATAATGTTGAAGTCGTAAATATGTCTGAAAGTCATACGGGATGTCTGCACGATTTTCAAATCCAGCCCGAGGACTTAAAAAATATAGAAACTTCTACTGCGTTTATTATAAATGGTGCGGGTATGGAACCATTTACCGAAAAAATAATTAAGGAAAACCCAAATGTAAAAATTATAGATTCAAGTAAAAATATAGAACTAATAACCTCAGAAGGCCATGAACATCACCATCATGAAGAAGATCACAACCATGACCATCATCATGAATATAACCCACATATTTGGGTTTCTATAAGTAATTATATTAAACAGATAGATAATATTACTGATGAAATTATAAAGTTAGATCCAAAAAATTCAGCTTCCTACGAACTAAATCGAAACACATATAAAGAAAAACTAAATAAACTCAGAAATCAAATGCACAAAAATATAGATAATCTCCCTAATAAAAATATAGTCACATTCCATGAAGCATTTCCTTATTTCGCTAAAGAATTTTCTTTAAACGTCATAGGTACTATAAATCAAAACCCTCATAGTGAACCCAGTGCAAAAGAAATATCAAATACTATTAATATAATAAAGCAAAACAATGTAAAATCTCTATTCGTTGAACCTCAATATTCAGATAATCTGGCTAAAAATATAGCTTCTGAAACAAATTCCAAAATATTCGTACTAGATCCTGCAGTCACTGGAGATAATCACAAGGACAATTATATAAATACTATGGAAAAAAATATGCAAACTCTAGTAGAAGCACTATCTTAAAATATAATATTGAGGAGGTAAACCCTTGTAGATTTTTAGTCTCGAGGGCTTATGTTATGAATAGATGTCATTGCAGCGTAAAAATACATAACTTAAGTGTTAAAAAAAATAATCATATTATTTTAAATAATATATCCTTTACAGTAAATCACAGCGAAATACTTGCCCTCATTGGTAAAAACGGAGCCGGTAAAACTACCCTTTTAAAAGCTATTATCAATAGTATATCTCATAATGGAATAATAGAATTTTTTAATTCAGAAGGTAAAAAAATTTTGAATCCTAAAATAGGTTACGTTCCACAACGTCTTGGATTTGACAAAAATACTCCTATGACAGTACTTGATTTATTTTGTTCTAATTCTAAAAATATGCCAATTTGGCTCGGTCACAGCAAAAAAAGAGTAGAAAAAGCCAAAGAGATGCTAAAAAAAGTTGGGGCAGAAAACCATATAAATAAACCCCTCGGGACACTTTCAGGCGGAGAACTTCAAAGAGTACTACTGGCATTTGCCCTTGACCCTATGCCAGACATACTCCTCCTTGATGAACCTTTATCAGCCGTTGACAGAAAAGGAGTTGGAACACTTTACAGTGTATTAATATCTATGCGTGAAGAATATCATATGCCAATAATATTAGTCTCTCATGATCTCGGACAAGTATATAAATATACCAATACGTTTGTGCTTATTGATAAACGTGTAATCGAAACAGGTAAATCAAAAGATATGTATAAGAGTAAAAAAATAAGAGAAATATTCGGTTTTGACCCCGCTGAAAGTGGTGATATTATTTGATAGAGTCTGTGTACTTAATTATAGAGAAACTCTTTCCCTTTTCATGGATGGAATTTAGCTTCATGAAAAATGCATTTATAGCAATACTTCTTATATCTCCGCTTTTTGGAATTGTTAGTACTATGATAGTTAATAATAAAATGTCGTTTTTTTCTGATGCTTTGGGTCACTCTGCTCTTACAGGTATTGCTCTAGGAGTAATGCTAGGAATTGATAACTATATCATATCTATGATGGCATTTGCTATAATATTTGCCATTGGAATATCAACTATCATTAACTCCGAAATATCTTCCTCTGACACAATTATAGGGGTTTTTTCCTCAGCAGGAATATCCCTGGGAATAGTAATACTATCATGTAGAGGAAGTTTTTCAAAATATTCCAGCTACCTAATTGGAGACATACTTTCAATAACTAAGCAAGAAATAGCATCTCTATTTGTTATATTGATAGCTGTAATATTTATATGGTTTATATCTTTTAATAAACTTATAATGTCAAGTCTAAATAAAGAGCTTGCTCTTAGTAAAGGAGTAAACGTAAAACTTTATAAAAATATTTTTGTGATACTTATTGCTTTAATCGTTACAATATCTCTGAAATGGGTGGGAATGCTCGTCATAAATTCGTTACTGGTTTTACCCGCAGCCTCAGCTAAGAATATTGCCAAAAATATTAGATCTTATCATATAATATCTGTACTTTTCTCAATGTTTTCCGGTATTTCGGGACTGATAATTTCATACTATATAGGTACTTCTGCAGGGGCAAGCATAGTTATAATTTCATCTATCATATTTTTTATAACTTTTTTAATTGCTATTCACAAAAACAGCAGCTATCTTAAATGAAAATTATATTAAAATTAGGGGAGTTTGTATTATGAGTATTAGAAAAAGTATTGGAATTTTATCTATTTTTGTGTTTATTTTATATTTTAGTGGCTGCCAAAAGGAAAATAATAAGATAAAAGATGATGATAAAGTATATGAAACGCTTGTACAAAGGAACGAAAATTATGGACTAAAAAAAGAGGATACTTGTAAGTCTATTTTTAAGTGTGATATCTCAAAAATAAGTGAAACTGTAATATTAGCGCCTACTTGGGAACCGGAAATATTTAAAAATCATGTAAGTTCTATAAATAAGATCTCAGGACCAACGGGCCATGGATTTACACTTTATGAGCTAACCCAAAATAACCAAAGCGTTACATACATAACTATTGGAATAGGTGCTTGTAATTTAATAGATGCAGTATTAGCTCTCGGACAAACCAACTGCAAAGAAATAATATTTATCGGAGCAAACGGTTCTCTTGACGAAACCATCAAAATTGGAGACATCATGATTCCGGAATATTCAATTTGCGGAGTTGGGGCTGATAGGTACCTCTGTATTGATAATTTAAAAAATAACGACTGTTTTGGAAAAAAATATTATCCTGATAGTAAATTACTCGACCAAATTAAAAATATTACTAATCAAGAAATTGAAAATACCGATATTAAATCATATCCTGCTTACAACTATAGCTGCGATACCATATACGCTGAATACGCTCATTTGGAAGAAATAATAAATATGGGATGTAACTCAATAGAAATGGAAACCGCTACTCTTTTTCATACCGCTAATATAGTCGGTATTAAATCTGTCGCAATATTTGGCGTTTCCGATAACACTTTAGCTAAAAAATCTCTTTACAGTGATAGAACATCTGACGATTCAGAACGCAGAACAAATGTTAAAAATAATATTATACCTAAAATTGTATTACAATTATCAAGTATTACCTAATCTATAATAATTAAGGATGATTTTATAAAAAAATTTGTTTTATACATAACTTTACTGTTTTTTTGTGGTCTCACAAACTTATCGTGCTTGACATGGCTGCAAGAAACTTGTTCGAGAAATTAGGAATAGCAGAAGCTTACTATGATATAATTATTTATAGAAGATCAACACCTAGAATTGTTATTGATCACGCTATTGATAGATATGTTAGAGCAAGAGATAATTGTTCAAAATATCAACATATATACGTGAAAAATTGATAGGACACGAATTTACTTTTGAACAAGATTCTAAAAATCCTCTGGTCAAAGAAGTTGTGGAACTTTTTAAGCAAATAAAATGTTACTTTAGGTATATGCATTTGATGAAAAATGATCTAAATTTGTATCGAAAATTAATATGCACATGTATAGATAAAAATGAAATAGTAAGATTATCTGATCCGGATTTTATAAAAGACAAATTTCAATAATAATTTAAAATCAATCGGTTCTATTACGTTTTGCTAAAGTTTAAAGTGAAATTTGTAAGTTTTTTATTTTCTACTATGATTCTAATCATATTATTCTCTGAATCAATATATACCACTCAAATGTTAGTAATGGCTAAATATACAATTGTAGATAAGATACAGTTTTAAAAGTTCAATGTTAGAGTGGAAATATATTATAAATCGACAAATAAATATTTTTTAAACTTTTTAGCCACAAATTTATTATTTGCGATATGATATCCATGTAAATAACAGTGAATATTCTTTATCTATGTCCCACTAAGTTTAATTTTCTGTTGCCAAACTAGAAAGATAAAATTTAGTGGTTTTTGGTGTATAATTAAAAGACGGTTTGAGTTGTAAGACGTCTTCGAAAAATTCTTTTACACATGGCAGATGAGACTATAATATGAAGTTTTTAAATTATAATGTAGTCTATATTTTACATTTTTATCTATTTAAAGTGGGATATATACCCTGCATTTTGACTTATAATAAATTAAGGAAGTGATAACATAAAATACTATGAAATGGTAGAAGACACAAATGATATATTCATTATAAAAACAATTTATGAGTTAGAAAAGTTTTAAGAATAGTGTAATTAAGAAAGAACTAGAGGATAACAGTATAGAAGGTATATCTCTTTTGCACGTATGTACTTTAAAAATCATTCTACAGGTTAAAAACATAATAATTTTTTTATTAAAATTATAGATATTGTTTTAAAATTTAAAAGTAAATTTTAAAATACTTCTGAGAAATTCAATATTTTTATTTCCAATAAAGTTGAACATATATTTATAAGAGGCGGATTAACTGAGCTTAGCTATAAAGAAATATAAAATCTAAATTTCAAAAAGCATATTAAGACGACTATTAAGTAGTCTTATTGACTTCACAACTGCAACACCGTCCTGATTACAAGATGGATGTCCACCATTGCTACCACAAAGTTCGATGTATCTTCTAACGATGACAGAGGCATACTTCGAGCCGCTCTCCATTGTTCAGCAGATTCTGTCCATCTGCTGACAAACTTTCAGCGTCGAGACGGAACCTCCAAAGGTATCGAGTACGATACTATTAACAGCGGAGAAATTTTTTATCGGATAGCAGAGAAGCGACATCGGATCCATGGTGAGATGGTCGACGTTTTTCTTTGGCTTATCGTACCACCAAATTGTAGCCTTGGCTCTTCCTGCATACCATTTGTGTTTACTGGTTTTAAGCCATCCGTAAAGTATCGGTTTATGACCTGCTGGTATGGGGATCTGCCCATGACAAACGAGCTCTTCTCCCCTATACATACACCGTTTAAATGAAAATCCGCATCAATAAATGCTTTTAGGAAATTAAGTCCTTCTTTGTCTGTATGGAAAATATATGCTGAGCCGCCTTCTGCCAGATGAGAGACTATATTTTTAAAAGAGGATAGCAAGAAATTATAAAAATTCTCGCTATTCTGCTTATAATTTTATATTTTGAGTTCACTGGCACTTTCAAAGTTTACGTTATAAGGGGGAACCGTAAAGATTAAGTTTGCTTTTTTGCTGTACATTAAATTTCCCACGTCTTCAGGATTTGTCGTATCACCGCAGCACATTCTGTGCTTTCCGAGAAGCCACGCATCACCTCGATTCACAAATGTAACTTTTTCGAGGACCTTTGTTACATCGTACTTATCATCTTTGACTTCTTTGTTGCCAGCTTTTTAAATAATCTCATCCACTATTATCTGGTCTTATTAAATGCGAGAAATGCTACCATGCAATGTTAGTAAAAACAGATTCAAGATCTAATAGAAAGGACCATTATTACTATGCTTGTAAAAAGAAAGATAAGTTAGGGATAAAAATGTGTTGCATGAAAAATTTAAGTAGCTCTAAAACTTATCAGCATGTCATAAATTATGTTATGAATTTTGATGAAGATACCATTAAAAGTGATTTGAACATTAAAAAATACACTCGTAAAGTTAATAAATTTCAAGATAAACTTGATGAAATTAAATTTTAAATTCAAGATTTTGAAAATAAAAAAATTAATTTATTTAAATACTTAGAAAAAGATGACGGTACTTCTTTTTTAAGGATGTTAAAACAAAAATTAATAATATCAATAAACAAATTGAAAAGTTAGAAGTCCAAAAATAAAATTATAAGTCTCAATTTGAATTTACTGAGAATGAGAAAACAGATGTAGAAAGAATTTTAAAAAATCCACGCTTCTTTAAGCAAAATTTTCATACACTGGATTTTGACACAAAAAAATCACTCCTCCGTTTAGTTCTTAACAAGCTAACTTGGAATGGTTCAAACTTAAAGATTTTGTTAAATGGTGAGCATGATAATTTTTAGCCTCTTTTTGTCGAAACTTGTTTTTGTCCTTTCTTGCCGACTCTAGACTTTTTCTGTCTCTTTTTGCCTTAATGTATTGATTTGGAAATTATTATATATCCAATAGAGGTAAAAAGAGAGGCACTAAGATACTATCTAGAGAGTATAGGATTTAGAAGAATAAAAAGGTTGCTGGAAATTATCCACACAGCAGTAATAAACCAGGTAAATAAAGCAGGTAAAAAATAAAGGATATAGCTTTTGAAGAAAGAAAAGCAGAGAAAGTAGATGTTCTGGAACTGGACGAAATGTGCGTAAGCTTTAAAAAAATCGAACAAAAAATGGATATGGTTGGCAGTAGAGCGATACTTACAAAAGATAAGGGGATTCATATACGATAGAACGTACTAATCGACTTTTACGCCTTTATTTAGTACGCTTTGCTCGTAAAACCCACTCTGTTTCTAAATCTTTACACATGATTTTTTACTCTCTTTTCTTTTTTTGTTTTCGACACCTTTTGTCTTCTATCTATTTTTAGCTCGGACAATTAAGTTTTTTCTTGAAAAGTTAACAAATTAATGATATAATCATGATAAGAAAGGTGGTGATTACCATTAACAATTTTTTAAAATTTTTTAAAATTTTTCTACTTATATTTATGTGTATCCCCCTGATCAACTTTTCTATAGTCAAAGCAGGAAAAAATGATATATGTGTAAATCTTTTAGTACACGATCTTAAAATCGGGAAAATTGCTCGAAAAAAAATCCATGTACCAAGCGATCAAAAAGTAATTATATTGCAAAAATGTGTCCCGGGAGCAGAAATTCAGCAATTTGTCAACTCTAAGGGTATTTTAAACCCATACAAGACATTTGAAGAGTTGTCAATTGAGAATGACAGTATTATAATTGCGTACATAAGAGCTAATGAAAATATGAATTTTATCGAATATGCTCGTGGGATTGATTATCATACTTTTGTAACCACATGTCCTAAAGAGTACAATAGAATATCCGATCTAAGAATGATGCAAAAAGAACGTCGTAAATGTTTAAGAATATTATCCCAAAGAAGTGTGGAAAATCAAAGTTTACCATCTAACAATGAAACTTTGTGTACCAACATAGATTTTAAAATTCCTGACGCCCCTAGTGAAGATCCACTTCCTGTATTGTGGTAAATTAGGAGACAGACAATTTTATAACAATGTATCATCCGGGTAAATGATTTTTTACCACTTACTCGGGCTTTTTATATATAAATCATTTTGCTATATTGCTCATGCTTAACTTGAACATGAGTTGCTAACTAATATAAGTGACCAATTTATTTATGATATTGAAATCGGTAAAAAAGGAATGTCCGCTGAGACTCTGTATAATCTATAAGAAGCCTTGAGAATGTAACATCTGATTATATACTCTTTGGCTCCGAGACCAAAGAAAACAGGTTTTATGATATAATTAAAATTTTATTGAGGCTACAAAAACAAGATCAAGAATCTATAGAGAAAATCCTTTTAGAAATATGTGCGATACTCTCTGGGGACAATTGGCTTTATACCCGTTTATAAAATTAACAAATATGGTCCAACATAAAATAAATCCCTTTTTATTAGACTAATTTCAGTCCAGTAAAAAGGGGTTTTAAGTTTATATAAGCTTGAACATAAAGATACGAATCTTATACATCCAAAGAATATCTTTCAAAAAGTTTATAACAAGTTTTAGAGTCTTTTTTATATGCCCTATCCTCTGATTTTTTATATTTTTCTACCAAATAAATTAAGAATTTTCTGGGGGTAGGGGCTCCATTTTTTTGAGAGATTATTCCATGATAATTTTCTTGAATTTTTAATAGTACTTTTTCACCGGATTGTCTCCAGTGATCCTGTAAAGTATTACGTATATTAGATTCTACTGTTTTAGTTTGTACTTCTATAATTAAGGATATATAATTATAAATTCTGGAATACATTGATACATTTTTAAAATTTTTTCATGAGGTAGCTAAATTTCCAGCTGCTATGGTGCTTGCATTAAAATAATTTTTTAATATAGAAAATAAAAAAGCACTAAAAAGGTAAAAAACAATGATAATATTTTTAAGCTTGATTTAATTAACATTTTTTCATAAAAATACTCCTAATTATATATTGTATCAACCAATTCGTTCGTAATTATATCAAAATTTTATATTAAAATAAATAAGTTTATGACGTTTATTTAATATATAAAAAGGGAGAGTAAAATCTCTGTGGTAGGCTAAGAAAGCGACGGGCATGGGGCATACGTGAAAAAATCCGATTTAAGCAGGATATTGCGTTGGAGCAAACTTCATATCTATCGTTTCCACAATTTTGCGAAAACTCAATCATTACGTTGCTCCGCCTTTTCCCAAAAAGTTATACAACTTTTCGGGAACCCTGTTACTTAATTCTCAAAAAGCTGCGTGACTTTTTGAGAATTTTTATTTTACAAAAGGAGCGTGAGAAAATGTTAAAAGGTGAACATACAGAGGCGACGAAGAGTCAGAGCCGGAGATAAGCCGGATTCTTTAGCTGATAAAATAGCATCGGGAAGGTCGGAACGAGTTTTTGAACCGATCGACCTAGACGATAAGCCTTTATTCGAACCCGATAGTTCTGACTTTTTAGAGCCGGAAGACTTGGAAGGAAGTCAGATTCCAAAGCCAAGTGAATATTTGAGTTCCGAGCAAAAAGACGGAAAACCGCTCTAAGCAGATAAAATCTTCAAAGAAACGTGGCTGTGGCTTAAAAAGCGAAAGTGCGACCGGTTTGTAAATCCAAG
>CAQBRY010000024.1 GCA_948762645.1 uncultured Eubacteriales bacterium
TAATAGGGGGATATAAGTTGACTAGTAAAATTCCAAATGCAATAGGAAGAAGTAGTAGAGGCTCAAATTTCTTGTAAATAGCTAAATATATTAGAAAAATTGAAACTAATATCATTACATAATTTTCCCAGGATAATGTCATTATTCCGGAATCTGAAAACATATCAATAATGGAATCAAAAAATAATCTTAAGATTTCCAATATTAAAACCCACTTTCATAAAATTCATTTGAAGTATTTTCTATCAGTCCAACCGTTCGCCATAAAGAGCTTCCAGAAAAGTCTTCTTTACAAATTTTCTTAATAACTACTTTTTTATTATTTCCCAAATAATAATAACTATATACAGCAGCACTTATTACAGCCAATATTTCATTGTTAATATAATCTCGACTTAAATTCTTATTTCTTTCTACAATTTTAAATTTCCCTGATTGATTTTTATTGGTATGCTTACTCACTGCACCACTATATAATCTAATAACAACGCTTAAAAGTACCAAAATGAAAAACACTACTATTATACCTGTTAAAATAACAGCCATAGATAAAGAAAATAGATTCATAAAACAAATACCTTCCTTCAAGTTAAATTAAAATTTATTATAAAAGTATTTTTTATACCATTCAAATTAATAATATATTTAGTTGATATTTAAATATTTTATATACAAAAAATTTTTAGTATATGATAAAATTTGACATAGATTAAATTTGGAGATGATAATAAAAATGTTAGTAAAAAAAGAATATAAAATATGTTCGGGAGTAAATCTTACATGTATTCCATCGAAAAAATTTAAAACCGTAAAATTATCTTTTACTATGTTTACTCCTCTTAATCCTGAAACGGCTTCTAAAAATGCGATTATACCTGAACTTTTAACAACATCATGCAAAAAATATCCTTCTCTTTCATCTATAAGCAAGTGTTTAGACAATTTATATGGTGCAGATATTTCTTCAGGAGTAGATAAACATGGCGATGTTCAAGTATTGACGGTATCATCATCGTGCATAAATAATGAACTGACATTTGAATCACATAATGATATATTATTTGAAATTTCTAATTTATTATGCGAAGTAATATTCAATCCACTTGTGGATGAAAATGGATTTATAGAAAAAAATGTTTCTCAGCAAAAACGTCAGCTTATAGAAATAATCGAATCAGAACTAAACGATAAAAGATCATATGCAAAGTACCGCTGTGAACAATTAATGTGTAAGGAAGAAAAATTCGGAATAAATAAATACGGAACAATCCAAGACGTTAAAAAAATAACAGGAAAAGAAGTTTTAAAGGCATGGGAAAATCTATTACAAACTTCCCGAATAGAAATAATGGCCATAGGAAATACAGATCCAAATCTTATAAAAGAAGTATTTGAAAAATACTTTTCAAATATAGAAAGAAAAAATATAGTAGAATGTAAAACTGAAGTTATAAGAGAAGTAAAAGAATCCAAAACATATAATGACAAAATGGATATTACACAATGCAAATTAGTTATGGGCTTTAGAACAAACTCTGCAAGAGATGATATAGACGTACCTGCAACAAGACTAATGATAGCATTATTAGGCGGTACTCCAAATTCAAAATTATTCTTAAATGTTAGAGAAAAACTTAGCCTTTGCTACTACTGTTCTTCAAGATATGATAAACAAAAAGGAATTATGTTAATAGAAAGCGGGGTAGAGGAAGCTAATATAGAAAAAGCAAAAGAATCTATTTTAAGTCAAATAGAAGATATAAAAGCCGGAAACTTTAGTAAAGATGACGTAGACGCTACAAAAATGTATTTATCTCAAAGTTTCAAAAAAATAAATGACAGATTAAATTCCCTAGATGATTGGTATATATTGCAAACATTTTCAAAACTTACAAAATCTCCGGAAGAAGTTATAGAGGAAATTAACAAAGTTACCGACAACGAAATAATTAAAGCAGCAAATAAACTTTCTCTTGACACAATATATATATTATCTAAAAAAATTAATGAATAAAGTGGTATGAAATAATTATGATTTTAGAAACAGAAAGACTAATATTAAGGTCTTGGAAAGAAAGTGACGCCAAAGATTTATTTGAATTCGCTAAAAATCCACTCGTAGGACCTATTGCTGGTTGGCCTCCACACACAAGCATAGAAAACAGCACAGAAATTATAAAGAGTGTACTTTCTGAAAACGAAACATATGCTGTTGTATTGAAAGAAGAAAATAAAGCAATAGGAAGTATAGGTCTTAAAATAAGTAACAAAAGTGATTTTGGTATTTCAGAAGATGAAGCGGAATTGGGATACTGGATTGGAGTACCTTACTGGGGGAAAGGTTTAATTCCCGAGGCATCACAAAAAATTATACAACATGGTTTTGAAGATTTAGATTTAAAAGTCATATGGTGCGGATACTATGATGGAAATTTAAAATCCAAGCGTGTTCAGGAAAAACTGGGATTTATCTACCATCATACAAATAAAAATGTATATTGTCCGCTGGTTAAGGAGACAAGAATAGGGCACGTGTCCTACCTAACAAAAGAACAATGGCAATCACAAAATCAAAAGAAAAAATTTTAAAATTAGATTATTTTAGCATGGGGAAGAGGTATTAATAATATGAAACCTATAGAAGTAAAAAATGAATTATTAAGCGAAAAATATTTTTATATGAAACACCCATCGGGACTTAATATTTATGTATATCCAAAGGAAGAATATAGTTCAACGTATGCGATATTTGGTACGAAATTTGGATCAATAAATAATAAGTTTAAAATGATAAGCGGAGATATTAAAGAAGTTCCGGATGGAATAGCACATTATTTAGAACATAAGTTATTTGAGGGGAAAGATACAGATGCATTTTCTGAGTATGCAAAAACAGGAGCATCTGCAAATGCATTTACTTCTTTTGATAAAACAGCGTATCTTTTTTCCTGTACGGACAACTTTGAAGAATCTTTAAAAATACTTCTTAATTTCGTACAATCTCCATATTTTACAGAAGAAACAGTAAAAAAAGAGCAAGGAATTATTGGACAAGAAATAAAAATGTATGAAGATAGCCCTGAATGGAATGTTTTATTTAACCTGTTAAATGCAATGTATCATAATCATCCTGTAAAAACAGATATAGCAGGTACGGTAGAGTCAATTGCAAAAATTACTCCTGAACTCTTATATGACTGTTATGAAAATTTTTACTCTCTAAATAATATGTCATTATGTATAGCCGGTAACGTAGACTCTGAAAAAATTTTTCAAATAATAGATCAAGATTTAAAATTTAGAACTTCAAAAAACTTCAAATCTGAAAGTATATTTCCGGAAGAGCCAAGAGAAGTTGTAAAAAAATACGTATCTAAAAATTTTGAAATCGCATCACCAATATTTAATTTTGGATTTAAAGAGGATATAACCAACATAGAGGTAAATTCAGAATATCTAGCCTATATTGATGTAATTCTTTACTCTATAGCTTCTAAATCATCAAGAATGTATGAAAAACTTTTAAACGAAGAACTAATAAATACGTCATCATTCTCATACGAATATTTTCACGGCCCGAACTATGCCTCAATAATCTTTTCCGGAGAATCTAAAGATCCTAAAAAAGTGTCGGAAATAATAACAGAGGAAATAAAAAGTCTTCATAAAAGTGGCCTTGACAAAACCATGTTTGAAATATCAAAAAAATCACTATACGGACAAAACATTTCTATATTTAATAGTATGCCAAGTATTGCAAACATACTTCTTGACTTTTCTTTTTCAAACAGAAAATTTTTTGACTATATTACCAATATTTCAAAAGCAAATATAGATAACGCAAATAAAATATTTGATAAAATACTAAATCCTGAATATACTTCCTTGTCAGTAGTAAATCCGCTATGATCTATAACGTCTCTTTTCCAAAACTTGGAATAAATATGAAAATAAACCCTATAGCAGTTACTATAGGGAATATAAATATATATTGGTATGGAATATTAATAGCTTTGGGAATTTTTCTAGCAATATTATATACGTCAAATAAAACTCAAGATTTCAAAATAAATAAAAATAAGTATCTCGACACTATCTATATAAGCATAATATCAGCAATTATTTTAGCTCGCCTATATTACATTACATTTTATCCAGGGGATTATTATAAAAATAATCCCTCAAAAGTATTTAATATTTTTGAAGGCGGAATTGCTATATATGGAGGCATAATAGGTGGAATAATTGGCGGGATAGTAGTTTGTAAATTCAACAAAATAAATATAAATTCAGCTCTAGACCTATCGTCTTTAGGATTATTAATAGGTCAGACCATTGGGAGATGGGGAAATTTTATTAATCAGGAAGCATTTGGAACTGTTACTAGTCTCCCATGGGGAATGATGAGCGAAAAAACAAACTATAAAACTGTACATCCATGTTTTTTATACGAGTCAATTTGGTGCCTTATAGGATTTATATTTTTACATATATACAGCAAAAATTATAATAATAGAAAACCTTTAAATATATTTTTAATATATGCAGCATGGTATAGCATTGGAAGACTATTTATAGAAGAAATCAGAACAGATAGCTTAATGTTTATGAACTTTAAAATATCACAAATATTATCTTTAATAATATTAATACTTTCACTATCAATATTAATGATTAAAAACTTTAAATGTAAGAAATTTTATAGCTAAATGTCTAAATCCTTTAAATCTATAAATTCAAATAAACTGAAAAATGGTTTAAGGGTGTCAACTATAGATCTGACCCCACCTCTTACATAGCTTTCTACATTAAGCACCAATATAGGGTCATGAACACTTTTTCTCAGTAAACACCATCCTTCTTGCCACCTTGAATTAAATTTAAGCCTTACACCTTCTAAATTGTTTTCAATAAATTCACAATTTTTTAAAGTTTGATAATAACTTTTTAATTTTGATAAAATCTTAGCGGACAATTCTTCAGGCTTATTACCTTTAACTTTTATTCTTAATTCTGCTTTTTCTTTTGAGTCAATAAAACTTTCTAAAAGATTACTTATAACTTTTCCACGTTTCTTTAAATTCACAAGTTCAGTAATGATTAAACAAGCTAAATATGCACCATCATCTACGAAATTATTATTTTTAAAAGCAGCATGTCCGGAAGTTTCTATTGCTAAATAACAATCTACTCCTGAATCATTAAATTTTCTGGCAGCTGATATTATATTATTATACCCTCTTTTGAATCTAAATTGATTTCCTCCTAAAAAGGAGATAAATTCTTCAAGTTTATCTGAAGTCACAGAATCTGTAACAATCATAGACCCCGGATATTTTTTAAGGACTATACAAGATACAAGTGCTATTAATCTATTATTATTAATTTTTAATCCTTCAGAATCAACAAATCCAACTCTATCAACGTCTGTATCGAAAATTATACCTAAATCAGCTTTTGAATCAACGGTAGCTTTTATTATAGATTGCATAGCTTTTTCATCTTCAGGATTAGGAATATGATTTGGAAAGTTTCCATCCGGATTTAAAAACAAACTTCCCTGAGTATCTGCTCCTAACTTTTGTAATATTTCTTTTGCAAAAAAACCTCCCGCACCATTACCCGCATCTACTACAATTTTAAGACCTTTCAAAGGTTTACTGTCCTCATTACAATCTAATTCATTGCAAATAAATTTCACAAGCTTATTGCAATAATAATACATAATGTTTATAGGTTTAACTTCACCTTTGCTATTTGGAATATCCATAGGAATATTTTTCTGACATATTTCAAGTATCTCTCTTATATTTAAATTAGAAAGGCCTCCATCGACGGTAAAAAATTTAATGCCATTCCTATTAGATGGATGATGACTGGCAGTAATTTGCACGGCAGCAGTACAAGAAAGAGTGGATATAGACATAGACATCGCAGGTGTAGATGCCAAAGAGCAGTCATATACTTTGATGCCTAATGAACGCAACGTGTTTATAATGACAGTTTTCATACGAAAAGCTGACACTCTGGAATCATGTCCCACAGATACTATCATTGAAGAATATGGTAAAGCTGTTTTTTCATATAGCCATCTTGCAAAACCATATATTATCTTTTGTACTACTTCATTTGTAAGATTAATTTCTTCACCTTTAACAGAATCGGTTGCAATTCCTCTTATATCAGATCCACTTAAAAACTGTTTCCAATATTTATTTAGCATATATTATACAGCCCTTCCAAAATACATCTATATTAACGCTAACATTTATCCTAAACCATTATATCTATAATATACAATTCTTTCAAGTAAATAGAATATATATTTGATTTTTAAAGTCAATAGAGTATAATAAACAAATTGAGAGTTTTATCATAATAGGAGTTTAGTAACCATGCCAAAAGAAATAGAGATTCGTAATAAATTATTTAATGAAGAAGGGGATATAAATAATGATGATTGAAATCCATTATACTGATAATTTTGAACAAATTGACAAAACAGCAGATGAACTTCTTACTGAATATGATACCGAAAACGGAGTAAAATACAATTTTAGACGTTTTGCATTTGTGGCAAATGATGGAGATTTGAAGGTGGGATATCTAACTGGATATAGTTATTATTCTGAAGTTACTATCAATAACATTATTGTCATTGAAAAGTATAGGAACAAAGGAATAGGAAGCAGTCTTATAAAACGAGTTGTAGATTATTATAAGAATAAAAATTTTAACAATGTAAATTTAGTCACTAATGAATTTCAAGCACCAAATTTTTATAAAAAGTGCGGATTTGATCTGGAATTTGTGAGAAAAAATAATCAAAACCCGAAACTTACAAAATATTTTTTTATTAAATATTTTAAATAAACAATATTAATGATAGAAGGGAAGGTACTACAATTTTTGAGTAAAATAAAAAAAATTTTTATAAGTAAACTTAGAAAGTTTTCTCCCATACAAATTATAGTTTTAAGTTTCTTACTTTTAATATTATTAGGTACAATATTATTATCATTGCCACTATCTTCAAGCGGTATGAGAAAAATTACAATTTTAGACGCTTTATTCACATGCGTTTCTTGCTGCTGTATTACTGGAGTAACTTTATTTGATACATGGACGAATTGGTCGATATTCGGACAAATCGTAATACTGTGCTTAATACAAATCGGAGCACTGGGGTTAGTATCATTCACAACAGGATTTACTCTTATATTTAGAAAAAAATTAGGTCTTAGAAACGTCAAAATATTCCAGGAAGGAGTGGCAGGGGATATATTTGATATATCAAGGCTTATTAAAACAATATTTTTATCAACCATATTATTCGAATTAATGGCTATACTTCTTTTATGTATAAAATTTATACCAAGATACGGTGCATATGGAATATGGGTATCAATATTTTTATGTATATCCGCATATTGCAATGCAGGTTTCGACATTACAGGATTTATCGCTCCAAATGAAAGCTGTGCAGTATTTAACAATGATTTCTTCTCATTAACAGTTATAGCATTATTGTCTTTCATAGGGGGATTAGGATTTGTAGTTATAATAGACATATATAACTATTTTAAAAACAGAGATCATAATTCTTCACTGAGCTTGCAAACTAAAATAGTATTGAAATCTTCTGTATTTATTATAGTTTTAGGAACTATTATATTTTTTCTCCTAGAGGGAAACAATACAATGAAAGATTTTCCTATAATTAAAAAAATATTTGTCTCGTTCTTTCATTCTTCTTCTCAACGAACGTCGGGTCTTACGGCAGTAGCAGTATCCGGACAATATAATTTGACAAAATTTATAACAATGTGTTTCATGCTTATAGGAGCATCTCCCGCTTCTACCGGAGGAGGTATAAAAACTGTAACCGTAGTAGTAATTATATACACAGTACTTAACACTCTAAAGGGAAGAGAAGACAATATTATTTATGGCAAAAAAATAAGTAGTGCCACTACATATAAAGCAATAACAATAGCCGTAATGTTCCTATCTTGCGCACTATTGGGCGCCACAATGATATACACTCTGGATTTTGACAAAAATCTCCCCACAATAGATATATTTTATGAGGTTGTATCCTGCATTTCTACAACCGGATATACATCAGGAATAAGCCCCATTTTATCATCTGCTTCAAAATTAGTTTTAATATCTTTAATGTTTTTTGGAAGAGTTGGACCAATTTCTATTATAATATCTATAATAGAGAATAACAAAAATCAAAAAAATGTAGTATTACCGGAAGAAAAAGTTATCCTTAGTTAAAAGGATAATTTTTTTATTACATAATATTAATTAAAAGATAAAGCAAATAAAATAAACACAAGTCTTGACAATTAATAAAAATATTTGTAATATAATAATAAAGTTGGATAAAATTTTATCTACACTTTATATTATAAATAAAAAAGTGATAAAAATGTCAAAAAACAAAACAGAAATTATACAAAAAATAATATCAGATGACAAATGTTTAGACAGAATACTTGCAGCAAATAATGATGATGACGTCAAACAAGTATTCGAAGATGGGGGGGTGACTTTAACAGATAGCCAAGTTCAAAATCTAAGAAAAATTTTTGAAGATCAACTTATAAAACTAAGTCAAGTAGATGATGAAAACCTTGAAAAAATATGTGGGGGAAAGGACTATAAAAATGCTGCATATAAGGGAGGAGGATATGGAGGAGCTTACGGAATGTGGGCCGGTGCAGGTCTTGGCGCAATTGTAGGAGTAGTTGATGCTGGTATAAAAATAAGAAAAGGAAATATTGATAGCAGCTGGGATGTTATAAAAGGAATCTTAAAAGCTTCCATTTTAACAAGTGCAATATCTGGTGCAGCCGGTTTAACAACCGGAACCATAGCTTCTGTAATTTCTGAAGGTCTAAAAGAATAATTATTATAAAAATTCAATTGAAAGTATATTATTTTTAAAATTAAGGGTGATAAAAATGGAGAATAATAAAGTAGAAAGCATAAATAAATTAGCATCAAACGATGAATGTATTAAAAAAATATTATCAGCAAATAATGGGGAAGACGTCAAAAAAATTTTTAAAGATCAAGGACTAGATTTAACCGATGAACAAATTGAAAATTTAAAAAAAGCATTTGCAGATCAACTAATAAAATTAAATACCATGCCCGACAAGGATCTTGAAAAAGTGGGAGGGGGACTTAATATAAAAAAAGTTGGTTATGCATCAGAATCAGGAGGAGGTCATGGCGGTGCTTATGGAATGTGGGTTGGAGCTGGTATAGGAGCTGCTGCTGGAGTTGTTGATGCTTCTATAAAAGCATATAGAGGCGGCGTTGATTCTACATGGGGATTTATGAAAGAAGCTTTTAAAATAGCAGTTAAATCCAGCCTTGTTGGCGGTGCTGCCGGAGGTGGACTTGGTCTACTGTCTGGATCTTTAAATGAAGTTGGAAAACAGGGCGAAGCTAATTTACATCAGGAATCTAATTTAAATGGTTAACCTAATTAATTAACAATAAATAACATTAAAAATTTATATCTATAAATATAAAATGTACTTAATGAATAGTATCATTAAGTACATTTTTAAAGTATATTTTTAAATTTAAAAATCAATTTCAACTATTTTTGAGTATTCCAATGATTTTTTTACATCTATAACTCTTTGATTCAGCGATCCTCTAAATTTCAAATCTATACTTCTCATACTAATATCAAATGGTCCATCTATTAATATATCTATATTAGAAAGTAATTTTATTTTATCTTTACTATTTGAATCCAAAATATTTTCATATGTATATCCTGTATAACAAATAATATTATACCCTAGATTATGAATCTTTTTCGATAAAAGAGTCAGTGGAATAGGCTGCATAAAAGGTTCACCACCAGAAAAGGTAACACCGGATATTAAAGGCGCATCTTTAATTTGACTAATAACATCATCAACAGAAATTTTATAACCGCCGAAGGTACTATGAGTATTTGGATTGTGACACCCCGGGCATCCGTGAGGACATCCCTGAACAAATATAGTAAACCTAAATCCCGGACCGTCTACTATAGACTCTCTTATAATCCCAGACATATTAATTATATTATTATTTTCCATTGCTTAAACTAAATCCCCATTATATTGTAATACTTTATCAAAACATAAAGTTAGTGTGGAAACCATTTTTCCCGTCCTATATAAATCGTAAATTTCTTCCGGTGTCAGCCACTTTACTTGTCTAACTTCATCGGTTGTTGCATGTTTTAAGTCTACATCGCCGTCATATTTGAACAACCATACATCCCTTATATCATTATATTGTTTCCCGTCTATTATTTTACGAACTTCCGAAAAAACTAATTTTCCCATTTTAGGATTTAAATCTATGCCTACTTCTTCCTTGACTTCCCTTAACGCACCATCTAAACTGTCTTCACCTTTTAGTACTGATCCTCCAACAGATTCGTACTTTAAAGGATTTGAAGTTCTTGTTTCGGAACGCTGAGAAATTAAATATTTTCCAAACCGATTTTTGATCCATACAGTAACAACCAAGTGATATTTATTTTCTGGCAATGGGTTCCCTCTAACATGAATTTCTCCGGTTTTCTCTCTGTTTTCAGTATACAAATCCCATGATTCCATAAAAAACTCCTCAATAAATTCAGATTATAAATTATGTTTTACCCTATTCTTTTCTTCTTCTCTTTTTGCATTGTTAAATCTATCAAGAGTACCTACTAAATATCCTGTAATTCTTCTTATACGTTCAAATTTAATATCACTATTCTGTTCGGACCTATGGCACTTTGGACATTCATCTCCTATAATTCCTGTGAATCCGCATGTAGGATCACGGTCAACAGGATGATTTATAGCACCATATCCAATGCCATTTTCCTTCATGCATTTAATTATTTTCTCAAATGCTTCTAAATTTTGAGTAGGATCTCCGTCTAATTCTATATACGAAATATGTCCACCATTAGTAAGCGCGTGGTAGGGGGCCTCTAATTGAATTTTTTTAAGAGCAGAAATATTATAATACACAGGTACATGAAATGAATTTGTGTAGAAATCTTTGTCGGTTACGCCCTCAATTTTTCCAAACTTTTCTCTATCGAGCCTAACAAACCTACCGGATAATCCTTCTGCAGGAGTTGCAATAAGTGAAAAATTCAAGTTATATTTTTTACAAGACTCGTCTGTTTTATTTCTCATTCTCTTTATTATTTCTAATCCTAATTTTTGGGAATCTTCGCTTTCACCATGATGTTTACCGGTCAAATATTTTAAACACTCGGCAAGACCAATAAATCCCATTGTCAAAGTACCGTGCTTAATTACCTCTCTAATTTCATCATCAAGAGATAACTTATCAGAATCCATCCATATTCCTTGACCCATTAAAAACGGAAAATTCCTTACTTTTTTCTTGGCCTGAAGCTCAAATCTGGATAGAAGTTGCTGTACTACTAACTCCATTCTCTCATCTAGCAGTTCATAAAACTTATCTATATTCTTACCACTAAGTATAGCCAGTCTCGGTAAGTTTATTGACGTAAAACTAAGATTACCTCTTCCGTTAACAATTTCTCGACTAGGGTCAAAAGGATTTGCAATAACTCTTGTTCTGCATCCCATATACGCAATTTCAGTTTCGGGTTTTCCTTTTTTATAATACTGGAGATTAAATGGGGAATCAATAAATGCAAAATTAGGGAACAGTCTTTTAGCACTTACTCTACAAGCTAATTTAAATAAATCATAATTGGGATCTTCTGAATTATAGTTTATTCCTTCTTTTACCTTAAAAATTTGAACAGGGAAGATAGGGGTTTCAGAATTTCCAAGACCTCTTTCCGTAGCTAAAAGTATATTTTTGATTACCATTCTTCCTTCTTCGGAAGTATCTGTTCCATAATTTATAGAACTAAACGGTACTTGTGCTCCGGCCCTTGAGTGCATTGTATTAAGATTATGAATAAGAGCTTCCATTGCCTGGAAAGTTTTTCTATCTGTTTCTTTTAGGGTATTAGTGTATGCAAATTTTTGTATTTTTGAAGTGATTTTATCATCATTAGTATATTCAAAAATATTGTTATATTCCTCCGTCAAATACTCGCTGCTCATCCTTATCGACGGATAAAAATCTGTTTTATCATAGCAATTTGAAACTATATCTTTAGCTATATTGTCGTAATTGATTTCTTCATTTAGAAGTAAATTTAGTGCCTTGGCTAAGTTTTGACAATATATATTTTTAAATGTCTTAAATACTCCTTTAGATAAAGCGTAATCAAAATTAGGTACTGCCTGACCGCCGTGTTGATCGTTTTGATTAGCCTGTATTGCAATACAAGCCAGGGCAGAGTAGCTACTTATATCATTAGGTTCTCTCAAATATCCATGACCTGTAGAAAATCCACCACTAAAAAGTTTTTCTAAATCTATCTGGCAACATGTAGTGGTTAAAGTAAGAAAATCCAGATCGTGTATATGGATATCTCCTTCTTTATGGGCTCTGGAATGTTCAGGATCTAATACATAAATTTCAAAAAAATGTTTAGCACCTTCAGAACCATATTTAAGCATTGTTCCCATAGATGTATCGCCATCTATATTGGCATTTTCTCTTTTTACGTCTGAATCTTTGGCTAATTTAAAAGTAAGATCTTCGTATATCTTCATAAGTTTGCTGTTCATTTCTCTTATATGACTACGATTAGCTCTATAAAGTATATACTCCTTAGCAGTTTTAGCATACCCGTTTTCTATAAGAACTTTTTCAACACAGTCTTGTATTTCCTCAATACTAGGGGTAAAGTTGGATAGACTTTCCAAACGATTCACAACTTTATCAGCCAATTCCTTGGCAGTTTGCATATCATTCCCACCAACTGACTGTGCAGCCATGTATATTGCATTTGATATTTTATCAACATCAAATTTTACTTTTCTTCCATCTCTTTTAACTATAGTTTCAATCATAAAACGATATTCCTCCTACGCTATATATAGTGTTATTTTGCCTGGGAACATCATTTTACTCTCTATATATAGTTGTGTCAAGAGAATATTTTTTTAACAGCGTATAAAATTTTCTTAGTTGGCTCAATAAGTCCAAAAGCAAGTATACAATTTAATATACATTTAATAATATTAAATGGAATTACAGCTATGAATAATAGATCATCTAGCAATGGTTTTGATATTCCAAATATATTTATCCACAAAAAATAATTTATAGGAATTTTTACAGTAATATAAACTAATATCCCTAAACAAATACATAAAAATTTATAAATTATATTTGACTTTTTTTTACTTAAACACAAAAAAAATATCATTACCACTGAAGTCATTCTAAAAATAAATCCAGGCCAACTAGCAGAACTTAAAAATAAAGTTCTGATTGTAGTTACAACTATAAGGACCGGAACTGCTGAAGACATACCAGAAATTAGAGCACATATAAATATCGGCACATCAGATACTTCTAGTTTTAGAAAAGGAAGTAGTGGTATTATAGGTATCTTAACTAAGAAACTCATTATTAAGGATATACTGCAAAATATAGAATTCTGTAATAAATTATAGATATGTAATTTTGTTTGTCGTATTTTCACCACTCCATTTTAGACTACCCCCAACTATACAAAATATTCATTTTGTATAGTTGGTTTTCTTGGCTTTAAATAGATATATTAAGTGCTTTTTTATAAAGTTCTATATCAAAATGCTTCTTTACAGACAATGCCTTAGAAATGTCCATATAAATAACTTTATTATTTTTAATAGCTATAATTTTATTATTAATATTTTTTATAAGCATATCTACAGCCATACATCCCATTTCACTAGCCATAACTCTATCTCTAAGAGTTGGAGATCCGCCTCTTTGAACATGCCCTAGAATTGTTGTACGTGAATCTATGCCCGTACGTCTCTTTATTTCCTTAGATATTTTATTAACATTCTTAAGACCTTCAGCTACGATTATAATGAAATGTTTTTTACCTATATTTTGAGTAAATTTTATTCTGTCTATTATATCTCTATCCATATCATACTTAACTTCAGGCACCAATATAGCAGTTGCTCCTACGGCTATACCGGTATTAAGTGCGATATCTCCGCATCTCCTTCCCATAACCTCGACGATACTACATCTATCATGAGATTGAGCTGTATCTCTTATCTTATCTATCATTTCCATAGCCGTATTCATGGCCGTATCATAGCCTATAGTATATTCACTGCAGGCTACGTCGTTATCTATAGTCCCTGGTATTCCCACACACGGTATACCTCTTCTCGAAAGTGCTCTAGCTCCCCGAAAAGAACCATCTCCTCCAATGACAATAACTCCATCTATACCAAGACCTTTACATACCTGTGCGGCTTTTTGGACACCCTCGGAAGTTCTAAATTCCGGACTTCTCGCCGTATAAAGCACAGTACCGCCCTTATGAATAATATCAGATACGCTACGAAGATTCATTTCAAATATATCCCCGTTTATAAGACCGTTAAATCCACGTCTTACTCCCAATACTCTTATTCCATTAGCTATCGAAGATCTTACAACCGCTCTAATAGCAGCATTCATTCCGGGAGCATCCCCTCCACTTGTTAGAACAGATATAGTTTTACAGCTCAAAGCATACTCACCTCTCTAATTTTCATGTATTTTTTATTCATGATATTAAAGAATATTGTTTACAATCCCCTATAAATTTAAACATCTAATAATTTCTTTTAAAATGCCTAATTCTTCATTTGTAGGTATAACATATACAGCAATTTTAGAATCATTCAAAGAAATTTTGCTCTGCTTACCCGATATTGTATCTTTATTTATTTTTTTATCTAATTTTATCCCCATAAACGAAAGATAACTACAAATTTTTTCTCTATGTTTCCACTGATTTTCACCTATTCCCCCAGTAAATACTATAGCATCACATCCGCCAAGAGCGACCATATAACTTCCAATATACTTAGTAATTTGATAAGTGAGCATATCGTGAGCAAGTATTGCCCTTTGATTACCTTCATCAGCACTTTTCATAATTGATCTTTCATCACTGGAAACACCGGATATACCCAAAAGTCCGGATTTTTTATTTAATATTTCATTTACTTCAGAAGCACTTAAAGATTCTTTTTCAGCCAAATAAGCTACTATTGCAGGATCTATAGATCCACATCTGGTTCCCATCATAAAACCTTCTAAAGGAGTAAATCCCATAGTTGTATCAACAGGTTTTCCTGCATCTATGGCAGTTACTGAAGACCCATTTCCAAGATGGCAAGATATTAATTTTAAATCTTTAATATCTATATTCATTATTTCACTGCATTTTTTATTTATGTATCTGTGTGAAGTTCCGTGGAATCCATATTTACGAATATGATACTTTTCATAATATTCATATGGAATACCATACATATAAGCTTTTTGAGGGAGGTCATGATAAAAACACGTATCAAAAACGGCAACCTGAGGAAAATCTTTTCCAAGTATTTCCCTACACGCTAAAATACCATGTAAATTAGCTTCATTATGAAGTGGTGCTAATTTTATTAAATCTCTTATCTTTTCTATAGTATAGTCATCTACAACAGCAGATTCCTTAAAATACGGTCCTCCATGTACGACTCTATGACCAACTGCCGATATTTCATTTATATTTTTTGCAACGCCATATTTGGGGTCAATCAATAAATCTGTTATGATGCTGAATGCCTTTTCGTGATTATTAATATTTTCAAATTCTTTATTTATTTTTTCACCAGAAATGAAATTTTTCTGAGTAATTATACTTTTGTCAAATCCTATTTTCTCACATGATCCCTTTAAAATACACTTTTCATTTAAATCAAATACTTGATACTTTAAAGAGGAACTGCCGGAATTAATTATAAGAAACTTCACCAATTTTCCTCCAATATTATTAAAATAAATATTACAATATAAAATATAAAAAAATGTTACTTATTGACACTTGAAGTATTTTTTTCTCTTAAATAAGAAGACTCCAAATCCGCCAAATGAAGCTTAACAGCCAAAGGATATTTATTAAAGGCTAGTCCAACAGCAAAACTGCCACCTTTTACAGCTTCGTCAAATCCCCCCATATGCCATCTGATAGCTGTGGCTTCATTAGGTTTAAGCCTTAAAAATCTCTCTATTAAAAACACAGATTTTTCACCGTGACCGTAAGGAAACTGATCATCAACTTCATAATATGGACGTTTTTCCCAAACTCCGGTATTTTCATCTTTTACATTCCTCATAGAAATCTTATAAAAATTAGCTTTGCACAGATCGTGTAAAAGCGCACATATTGTGAAGCTTTCTTCATTATCAGTATTAGGATCAAAATATTTTTCCATCAGAGTCTCATAAACGCTTATACTATGCATTACAAGACCACATTCACATGCACAATGATATCTTGTACTTGCAGGTGTAGTAAAAAAATCAGTGGTTTCAATCCAAGAAAGTAATTCTTTAGCTCCTTCCCTTTTTATACCATTATTGTAGATATTGATAAATTTTTCTTTATAACTCATAATTTTTTTATATAACTCCATTTTCAATTATTAATCATGAATATTGACTGTAATAGAGTTTAGCATAAAATCCATTTTTTTTCAGCAATTCTTTGTGATTTCCTTTTTCTACTATACATCCTTTATCCATAACCACGATCATATCAGCATTTTTAATAGTTGACAATCTATGAGCAATAATAAAGCAAGTCTTCCCCTCTGCCATATTGTCTATAGCTTTTTGAATATTAATTTCAGTACGGGTATCTATATTGCTTGTGGCTTCATCTAAAATCAATATACTTGGATTTTTAAGTATTACCCTAGCTATACATAAAAGCTGTTTTTGTCCCTCAGACATAGATATTGTATCTTCAGAAACTAAAGTATCATATCCATTTTTCAGACGTCTTATAAAATGATCACATTTAGCCAGTTTAGCTGCCGAAATAATTTCTTGATCAGAGGCCTTAGGATTTCCATAGGATATATTGTCCTTTATCGAGGCATTGCAAAGCCATGTGTCTTGAAGTACCATGCCAAAAATATCTCTTAAATCTTTCCTAGGAACACCCTTAATAGATATGTTATCTATTTTTATATCTCCGCTATTCACATCATAAAATCTCATTAATAAATTTATAACTGTAGTTTTACCGCATCCTGTAGGTCCTATTATAGCGATTTTTTGTCCTGGTTTTATATTTAAGTTCATATTATTTATAATCATTTTACTATTTTCGTTATAAGAAAAATATAAGTTTTCAATGTCCACGTTGCCAACTACTTTACTTGGTAATTTAGTCATAGCATCGCTGTTTTCTGATTCCGACTGTTTATCAAGTACTTCAAAAATTCTGTTTATAGAAGCAAGAGCTGCTTGAAGCTGAGTAACTACTGCCGCAATCTCAACAAAAGGTCTATTAAATTGATTTACGTATATAAGTAAAGAGGATATTTGTCCAATACTAATGCTGCCGTCCTTAACGCAAATATACGCCCCGAAAACTCCAACTAATATATATATAAAATTAGTAATAAATCTCGTGGAAGGATTTGTCAAAGAAGAAATAAACTGCGATTTTACTCCAAACTTAAATAACTTAGAATTTATTTTTTCAAAATTTTCAATAGATCTTCCTTCATAAGAAAATAATTTTACTGCTTTTTGATTAGAAATAAATTCTTCAGTATATCCCGTAAGATCTCCCTGAACACTTGAATACTTCCTAAATTGACTATAAGAAGCCCTTGATATTCTAGTAGATATAAAAATTGCTAAAGGAGCTAAAACTAAAACCAGCAAAGTTACTTTAAAGCTAATATTAAACATAAATAACACTGTGAAAAAGATAATAGAGCTACCTGAAAATAATTTATCTATACACTGAATTAATCCTTCTGATATTGTGTCTATATCATTCACAGCACGACTTATAATATCACCATGAGAATGGGTATCCATATACTTTATTGGAATATTGTTTATTTTACTAAAAAATGAATTTCTAATGTTATTAGTAACTTTTATTGACAATTTACCCGAATAAAAACTTACTCCCCACTGTAAAACAGAACCCACCAATGATATACCCAATAAATAAATTAAATGTGAAAAAACAAGTTTAAAATTAACATTTTCATATCCTATAGCTGAATCTATAACATTACCTATTATTAATGGACTAAGTAAAGACAAAACAGCACTTAAAATACATAAAAATATTATCAAAAAAAAGCTCGTTTTAAAAGGATACAAATATCTTAAAAAATTTTTAAAGTATTTTGACTTCATTTCGTACCCACCTCACTTAAATCCATTTGAGAATCACATATTTCCTTATATATTCTGCAATTATTTACTAAACCATCATGAGTTCCTTCTCCCACTATTTTGCCATCATCAAAAACTAAAATTTTATCGCAGTCCTTAATACTTGAAATTCTTTGAGAAATAATTATTGAGGTGATATTTTTAATGTTTCTTATTTCTTTTCTTACCTGCATATCTGTATTAGCATCCAATGCACTAAAACTATCGTCAAGTATTAAAACCTCTGGACTGCTTACTATAGATCTTGCAATATTAAGCCTTTGCCTTTGCCCCCCAGAAAAATTTTTTCCGTCTCTTTCAACTATAGAATGAATTTTCTTTGGAAGATTATTTATAAATTCATCTGATTTAGACACTTTCAGCGCGTAATTTATAAGACTTTCTTCAGCATCCCTATTTCCCAAGACTAAATTATCCTTTACAGTACCAGAAAATAATATGGTCTTTTGCATAACCATAGAAAAATTTTTTCTAATAAATTCAGAACTAATATTTGTTAATTCAATACCGTCTATTAATATACTGCCTTTATTATAATTATAAAATTTTAATAATAGGTTTACAAAAGTTGTTTTTCCAGAGCCTGTCCCACCTATTATCCCTATATTTTGATTCCTATATATTTTTACATTTATATCTTCCAAATCATAATCATTAGGCAAATTATTATAAGAAAAATAAACATTTTTAAATTCTATAAAAGGAGTATTTTCGGAAATATCATGAAATTTACAAAAGTCATTTTTTATATCTTTATCCGTATCTACGTTTAAAACGTCTAATATACGTTTATATGAAGTAATAGCCTTAGTAAATAATATAGATAAATTCGCAACTAAAAATAATGACAAAAGAATCTGCATCATATAATTTATAAGAGCAACAATCTTTCCTTGTAATATTGTCCCCTGGTATATGCGAAAAGAACCAATCCATAAAATACATATAATAGAAATATTAATAATAAAAAAAGAACATGGGCTTACAAGAGAAGAAATTTTAAATGTTTTAATATATGTTTTTTCAAAATCATCGCTTGTATTTTTAAATTTCTTAAATTCATAGTTTTGCCTTGAAAAAGCTCTTATTACTCTTACCCCGGAAATATTTTCTCTTATTAGCAAAGATATTTTGTCAAGTTTACTTTGAACTAAATTAAATAGCTCTATAGACCTTTTCATATTAAAATACATAAACGCAGATATTAATGCTAAAGAAACTAAAAATATTATAGACATCTTAGCATCTATTATAAAGGTCATAACGATAGATCCAAGAAGTAAAAAAGGGGCCCTGGTTCCAAGCCTTATGGACATTGCCAAAGCTGTTTGAATATTATTAACGTCATTAGTAATACGAGTAATTAAAGAAGATGGTTTAAAATCATCAAGATTAGAAAAAGAGAATTTATTTATATGTCTAAACATCTCATTTCTAAGTTC
>CAQBRY010000025.1 GCA_948762645.1 uncultured Eubacteriales bacterium
CTCCCAGAGCTGGTCTGAATCCATTTCTCCAAGACCTTTATATCTTTGTATATCTACGCCCTGACCAAGCTCTTTTAATATTTCATCTCTTTGCTCATCGGAATATGCATAGGTATGTTTTTTCGATTTTGTAAGTCTATAAAGAGGTGGCTGTGCTATATATACGTGTCCTTCTTCTACAAGAGGCTTCATAAATCTAAAGAAAAATGTAAGCAGCAAAGTCCTTATGTGAGAACCATCTACGTCGGCATCCGCCATTATTATTACTTTACCATATCTTAATTTCTCTAAATTAAAATCTTCTCCAAGCCCACAGCCAAGAGCTGTTATTACAGGCATTAATTTATCGTTTCCATATACTTTGTCAAGTCTTGCTTTTTCAACGTTGAGCATTTTTCCCCACAGAGGAAGTATTGCTTGGAAACGCCTGTCTCTGCCGCCCTTTGCAGATCCTCCTGCCGAATCTCCCTCGACTATATATATCTCTGTTTCATGCATGTCTTTTGACTGACAATCGGATAATTTGCCCGGAAGTGACGCCGTCTCTAAAGCCGATTTCCTCCTTACAAGATCTCTTGCTTTTCTAGCCGCATCCCTTGCCTTTGCGGCTGAAAGAGCTTTGTCAATTATCGCTTTAGCCGCCGCCGGATTTTCTTCCAGATATATATATAATTTTTCGGTAATTAAATTGTCAATCAGACCTCTGACTTCAGTATTACCGAGTTTTGCTTTCGTTTGACCTTCAAACTGTGCATTTATTATCTTTACGCTTATTACTGCTGTTAATCCTTCTCTTACGTCTTCACCGGAAAAATTTCTATCACTTTCCTTTAGAAAATTAAACTTTCTTGCATAATCATTCATTACTCTCGTAAGAGCTCTTTTAAAACCGTCTTCGTGCGTTCCGCCGTCTGTGGTGTGAATATTGTTTGCAAATGAAAGTATCAGTTCGTTGTAGCTGTCGTTATACTGAAGGGCTATTTCAGCACTTGCTGTTTTGTCGGCGTTTGATCCGCAGAGCATTATTACATCCGGATGCAAAACCTCGAGCGCTCTTTTTTTATGAATAAAGTCTACAAAACTTGCTACTCCGCCTTCATATTTAAAATCACGTGTTTCTATATTTTCTTCGTTTCTTTTGTCTTCCAGAACAATCCTTATACCTGCGTTTAAAAAAGCTTGTTCGCGAAGTCTTGTTTCCAGCACTCCAAATTCATAAACCGTACTTTCCTTAAAAATCAGAGGATCTGCTTTGAACGTTATACGTGTTCCTCTTTTGTCTGTATCTCCACGTATTTCCAGCTGCGTAGCGGCCGCTCCTCTTTCAAATTTTTGATAATGAATCTTCCCTCCGCTAAATACCTCTACTTCAAGCCACTCAGACAAAGCATTTACTACCGATGAACCTACTCCGTGAAGACCCCCGGAAACCTTATATCCGCTTCCTCCAAACTTTCCTCCTGCATGAAGCACCGTAAATACAACCGTAACAGCAGGTATCCCCATCTTCGGATGTTTACCAACCGGTATTCCTCTTCCGTTATCTGTTACCCTTACTATATCTCCCGGTAAAAGCTCTACTAGTATCTTATCGCAAAACCCCGCCAAAGCTTCGTCTATTGCATTATCTACGATCTCATATACCAAATGATGAAGTCCTTTAGGGCCCGTTGACCCTATATACATTCCGGGTCTTTTTCTTACTGCTTCAAGTCCTTCCAGAACTTGTATTTCAGACGCCCCGTACTTCATAGATTCCAAGTCTTTACCGTTATTATCCAAAATATTAACCCCCACTTTTAATTACTGTATATATCTACTTCTTCATTATCAGACTGTTTTTTATCTTGTTTATTAATTTCTTCAATATTCTTGTTTTCCTTATCCTGACCCTTCTTCACCGATACATATAAAGGCTCTTCCAAACAAACCATATATGCACTTATAAAATAAAATCCCAAAAAAAGCAAAAATATTATTAAAAATCCTAGAATTAAAAAACCACCGCCGCCTATTAGGGTCATAACAAAAATAAGTATTGATAAGATTTGTAAGCACCATAAATATTTAAATATCGACGTATCTAAACTGACGCTGGACTTTCTCTGGCAAAACCTACATTTATAAACAGATCTGTTTTTGTTTATAAAAGCGTCAAAAAAACCAAGTCTATACTTACAAAACGGACATACGGGCAATTTTAACCTATTTATATATACCACCTCAATTATTAATATTTTTGCAGTTTTCAAGTAAACTTCTTTTTAAAAGAGTACTTGTAGACATTTGGCTAATATATATTCTCTCCTCTTTTTTTTCAACATATAAAACAAATGATTTAGGAATCTTATCCGTTACATTTACTATTTTACCCCTTTTTTCTTTGTTTGACAAATAAACTCTTCCTTTTTGCGTTACAGTCGTTTTATCCATATCAAATATACCTATGATATTTCTCTGATTTAATATCACTCCTGAACCTAAGTGTAAATACAATTCATCATATCCTTTTATCCCTCTACCACTCTGCCTTGATCTATCAAAAATTTTTTGGCGTTTCGGTTCTCTGCAAAATTCAGTTCTTCACAGCTCGTAATAAACACCTGATAATCCTTTATTTTTTCTGTTATATATCCTCTTCGGAAACTGTCAAGTTCACTCATTACGTCGTCTAAAAGTACGATCGGTTTTTCTTTGGTTTTCTCTTCCATACACTTTGCCTCAGAAAGTTTTACCGCTAAAATACCGGACCTTTGCTGACCTTGTGAGCCAAAATGTTTTACAGGTTTTGAATCTATAAAAAAATCAATGTCGTCTCTATGCGGTCCTGAGTTTGTGAATCCGTTTGATATATCGCTTTGAACATTTGAACTTAATTTTTTTTCCAAAAAACCAAAAACCTCATCTATACTGTTTTCAATTGAACTTTTTGTGCAGCCGTTATATTTTATTAAAAATTTTTCTTTATTCTGCGATATTTCACTATAAATTTCGGTTGATATTCTTTTTAAGTCTTCTATATATTTAAGTCTTTCAACAATAATTTTGCTTCCATAAGAAACTAATTTATTATCCCATATATCTAAAGTGTCTCTTAAAGAACTGTCTGTATTCAAGATCTTTAAAAGAGTATTTCTCTGTTTAAGTACGTGGCTATACCCGGATATTAACTTCGTATAAGACGGTTTTATCTGACAAATTGCCGCATCTATAAGTCTTCTTCTAAGATCCGGTCCGCCCTTGATTAAAGATAAATGCATCGGAGAAAAAATTATTACCCTGAAATTACCTATAATACTTGTGGCAAAACCTTCATCAATACCGTTTAAGTAAGCTTTTCTATGACCATCCTTTATCTCTATTACAATTTGTTGATCTCTTCCGTGCGAAAAAAATTCTCCTGTGATTTTTGACCAATCACTACTGAACTTTAGTAAATCTTTATCCTTTGTCGCCCTAAAAGATCTTGTACCGGTGAGCATCCAAATAGACTCTAATAAATTTGTTTTTCCCTGAGCGTTTTTTCCATATATTATATTAATGTTTTCACAAGGTTTTATTTCTAGATCCGATATGTTTCTATAGTTTTTAAGCGTTGTTTTCCTGAGGTTCAATTACTTTCACCTTATATTCTTCCGAGGTCGCCGTCTTAACTATATCTCCATCTTTTAGCTTTCTGCCTCTTTGAAAACACACTTCCCCCGATACTTTAATTTTACCTTGCAAAATATCATCTTTCGCCTGGGCTCCAGAAGAGCAAGCACCTATATATTTTAAAAAACTGCCAAGTTTTATTTCTTTACTTTTTATTTTTTTTTCTAACACTTAAAAACCTCTTAATATCTAAGTTTTACAGGTAAAACCAAAAAGAGAAAATTGTCTCCTGATTTCGGCATTATCTTTATAGGACTTATTGGTGTATCCAATTTTATTGTAACTTCGTCTGTTTCGGCGTTTTTTAGGGCATCGATCATATATTTGCTGTTAAAACCTATTTCTATATCTTTTCCCTGCACTTGTACACCGTTTATTTCATCCACAGCTTTACCAATAGTCGTCTGACAAAAAAGTCTTATCTGATTTTCTGATATCATACAATGTACAGATGATTTTAATCTATCCATTATCATCAGTGATACTCTTTCTATGCTATCAATAAAAGTCCTGGTGTTTATATTTACTGTTGTATTAAAATTCTCCGGTATGGACGCTTTATAATCTAAAAATTCTCCTTCAAGAAGTCTTGATATTATCTGATATTTATCTATCTGAAATTTTATATGATGCAGTGAATATAAAATTTTTAACTTTTTTTCTTCTCCATCGGGTAAGAGCCTTAAAACCTCGCCAAGAGCCTTACCCGGTACCACAAAATTCATTTCTGCTTTTTCATTTATCTTCTCTTTTCTAAGAGCCAACCTATATCCGTCTACAGATACAAGCGTTATTTCGTTATCTTTTATATCAAAAAGCGTCCCCATATGTATTGGCCTTGAGTCGTCGTCTGATACGGCAAAAATTGTTTGTCTTATCATACTTTTTATAGTTTCCAGCGGTAATTCTATAGTTTCAGGATCTTTTATATCCGGAAGTTTCGGAAATTCAGATCCATTTATGCCAGTAAGGGAAAAATCACAATTACCACTTTGTATAGTTGTATTTAATGTGTCGGAAACATTTATTAAAATTTCGTCACACGGGAGTTTTCTTACAATCTCTGTTAAAAGTTTGGCTGATAAAACAATGCTTCCTTCTTTTTCCACTTGTGCTTCTATATTGGTAATTATTCCGTATTCCATATTATACCCGCAAAGAGTTAGCTGCTGATTTTCGGCTTTTAATAAAACTCCTTCCAGTGCAGCTAAATTGGACTTGGCAGACACTGCTCTTTGCACGACAGATAAAGTTTCAACAAGTTTTTCTTTATTACAAGTTATTTTCATATTAAAATCCTTTCTTTTGATTTGTATATTTTTATTAATTTATTTATTTTCAGTAGTAGTAGTAGGGGCTGTTTAAAAGTTGAGAAAATCTTAGAGCCTTAGAAAACCTTTTTCTAAATAGCAATTTTGGTCTGTTAATATGTTGTTGAAAGATATGTGATGTTTTTTACGATGTTTTTATTTTTCAACAACAATGTTGAAAACTTTGTGTGGAATGTTGAAAACTTGTTGAAAAAAACACCTTATCTTGAAAAAATATAAAACATTATCTGTTTTGTATGTTCTTTACAATATCATTTATCATTGCTTTTGTTTTTGGGTCTTTTTTTATGGTTTTTTCTACTTGCGATATTGCGTATACAATTGTAGAATGATCTCTTCCGCCGAATTCTTCTCCTATAGCTGTTAATGGCAACTGCGTGGTTTCCCTTACTACGTACATGGAGATTTGACGTGCATTAGATATTGCAGCAGCTCTTTTTGTGGATCTTATATCTTCTGCATTTACGTTAAAAGTTCTTGCTACCTCTTCTATAATTTTTTCAACTGTTAAGGGAGGAGGAGCGTCATTATAAAGTATATCCGATATAGAGGCTTGAGCTGTTTGTATATCAAGAGTTTCACCACCTAAAAGATGGTGTGCTTTCATCTTTTTTACAGCCCCTTCTAATTGTCTAATGTTTGTCTTTAATTTTTTCGCTATATATTCACATACGTCGTTTGGTATGTTTATATCAAGTCTTTCGGCTTTTCTTTTTATTATCGCTATTCTTGTTTCGAAATCCGGAGGCTGTATGTCTGCTATCAGTCCCCATTCAAAACGTGTTCGTAGCCTGTCCTCTAAAGTTTGTATTTCTTTAGGTGGTCGATCTGAAGTGAGTACTATTTGCTTTTTGGCTTCGTATAGTGAATTAAAAGTATGGAAGAATTCTTCTTGCGTGGAATCTTTTCCTGCTATAAATTGTATATCGTCTACTAATAGCAAGTCCACTTCCCTATATTTTTGATGAAAATCTATTGTCGAATTTTTTCTTATGGAGTCTATTAATTCATTTGTGAAGTCATCACCTTTGATGTATAAGGTTGTAAGGCTTGGCTTACTTTTTTTAATGTCATTACATATCGCATATAATAAATGAGTTTTCCCAAGACCCGAATTTCCGTATATAAAAAGGGGATTGTATGCTCCTGCCGGATTTGCTGCTACAGCTAGAGCTGCGGCGTGTGCAAATTTATTTGATGAACCTACTATGTAAGTATCAAAAGTAAATTCATATTCAGAGTCAATTGCTAAATTAGGTGTGTCTTTTTTATTTATAGAATCCACTTCTGTGGGGATGGTAAAACAGATGTCTATGCCAGATCCGAATATGTCTGAAAAAGCATTGTTTAAAAGTGGCAAATAGCATCTGTTGAGTGTTTGTCTATGAAACTCGTTGGGAACCATAAGTATTGCTTTGCCTTCATCAAAATCCAGTTTTATTGGTTGTATTCTGCTTATCCATGTTTTGTATGCAACATCTGTGATTCTCGTTTTACAAAAATCACATATTAGCTGCCATGCCTCGTTAAAGGACTCCATATTTTAGAAAAACCTCCGCCTTAATATTTGAAAAATAAATAAAATTATATCATGTTTAAGATATAAAATTCAACTCCATAGCGCTTTGGGTTTTTTGATAAAACACCCCCATCTAGTGGGGGGTGTTTAATATAATTTTTTATAATATAAAACCGGTAAAAACTTTAAAGCTATATTTTTTAAAAGCCACAACTTTTTGATTTTTCTTCTAATTGAAAAAGTACTGCAAGTTCATGGTCTAAGTCGTTTCTTTTTTCTTTTAATTTTTTAATTTTTCCTTCATTTGAATCTATTTTTGCTATTATTTTACATATTTCTTTTTGTATTCTTCTGCTTTCGAACCAACCGAGTTTACTTTCTTTTAACTGAAGAGCTAAAGCAAGTTCATGGTCAAGTTCTGATCTTTTTGTTTCTAAACGTTTTATTTTGGATTCGTTTTTTTCGATTTCAGATTCTACTTGTCTGATTTTATATTTTGTACTTTTTGATTTATGTTTTACTATTTCTTGTTGCTGGATTTCTGCTGCTCTTTCTTTATCTTCTTTGGTAAGTGCTGCTGATCCGGTTGCCATAAAGCCAAGCCCTAAAAATAGTACTGATAAGCTAAGTGCTATTGTTTTTTTTATCACAATATTAAATCTCCTTTAAATTTTGTTTGTGTTTGTATTGTAACATTAAATTAACAAAAAATCAATATATCTTTTGTTTTTTCTCCGGCTTTCTTTACCCGGTATATCATTGTTGTGTGGCTTACCCCCCCGACAATCTTTCTATTCGCCTAAAACCCATATTGTTATTATTTTAAATACTAACAAAAATACATATTTAAATTATAAAATTTAATAATAAGTATAGAGAAGCTTGTATAAAATAAAAGCTGATATAGTATCTCGATAAAAGTATATTAGTTTTTATAATTTGGAATTAAAAATTAAAATTATCAAAAATATTGATTATGTCTAAAAATTTTGATACGATAATTTAACATTAAAATTAAATAAAGCAGAATATTTTTCTAAAGTAGTGTTTTCAGTAATATTATGCTTTTCTCTATACGCAAATTTTTTAGCTGTAAAGCCAAATTGGCTTTTAAATGATGAGCCAATGGAGACTTTTAATTATTTACTGAAAGAAGTTCAAAATAATCTCAATAGTATTTAGGTTTTAAGTTTTGTATAGACAGTCTGGCTTTTTGCCTTTGCGGTTATTCACAATGTAAAATGGAGAATGTATGAGTAACAGGATATTTAAGAGCGGGTGAAAAAGGGAGCTTGATTATTAGTTCCGGAATATTGGCGAGGCTTTTTGGGGGTTGTAAATCGTCTTTTAATAATCATTTTTCCAAATCAGATACATGACATTGAAAAGATCATATATTCCTAGTATTCTGAAAGTTATATTCGGAGACAATTAACACGAAATTAGAAGGTGGACAATAAAAGAACCTAAAGTAAAATTAGAAAAAGTTTTACTAAGTCCATTTAAATTCATGAATTTAGATGGTTTTTTGGACTATAAGTTGGTAAGGTTAATATTATTAATAAAAATATTTTAATAAGGAATGAAAGCTATGAAATCCGGTAGAAAAGTTTATATTATACTTTTTGTAATACTTATGTCTTTAATATTTACTATATTGTCTTTCTTATTTTTTAAAAATCAAGAATATATTATGTCGCTTTATAAAGGCTTACATAAAAATATCTCGGATAATGAAAGTGTTAAACCCAGTATTCTAGAAATTTCGAATAACGGAAAAGATTATGTTCAATTAGGTGATTATACATATTATCGTGAATATGGAAAAGAAAGTTTTCGAGAATATGGATTGGGACATAACTATGAATATACTGAGAATAATTCTAAGAAGATGGTAAAAATAAGTGAACACGGGGAGAAGGAAGAGCTATTTGAAGATACAGGCGTAGGGGAAATATTTATTTTAAATAATAGAATGTATCTTAAAGAAAATGATGACCAACTATATTCAGTCGACTTTGCCGGTAAAAATAGAAAGAATTATTCGAAGGGTAATTTTAAATACATAGATGAAAAAAACAATAAGATAATATATTCAGACTTAAACAATAATATAGTAATTATAAATAGCTTAGATAAAGAAGAATTTATAATCCCCAATAGCGAGTTTATATTATACGACAAAGAAAATTTTATTATATACTTTTGTGAACAAACCAATCTACGAGATAATGACAATGATACTATTGCATTAGGGGCTGTTAATATAGATGGAAGTGATAAAAAAATATTAAAAAACATTTCACGTAATGATGAGGACATGCTGTCGCCTTTAGAGATAATACATATTCAATTAAAAGATGATTATATCTATTTATCTTACGGATCATTCGAAGGAACTATGAGAGCATATAATGGTTCTATAGCTAGAATGAAAAAAGACGGAACAGATTTCGATATTCTAGTAGAAACCGAAATCGAAGATTTTCTGATAGTAGAAAAAGAAGGGAAAGATTATTTAATCTTTGATGATATATCGATGTCTTATAAATCCATGAACTTAAGCACAAAAGAGATGTCGATATCAAAAGAATTTTTACCCAGATTTTTAAATATACCATTTTTAGAATATAAGAATCGAAATTTTGGATCTTACTATAACGACAATGGCGATTATGAATACGATCTAAGCAGTGGAGATATGCTTTGTAGTGTATACATAGATAACAAAGCAAACAAATTGACGTTAATCGACTATGATGATTTTAAAGAAATACCAGGTAAATTGTATGGCAATGATAAAGGATATAGAAGTATAGAAAATATACAATATACTAATGGGTATGTATATTTTACAATAGAGGAAGGAATAAGGAGTGAAGAAAATGATGTTGGTTGGAGATATGCGTATAAAAGAACTAAAACTCAAGTTTATCAAAAAAATTTAAAAACATTAAAGATCAAAATAATTAATTCTTACTAGTTTATATAAAATCAGGTGGATATGATGAAAAGTTTAGGGGACTAAAGAACTTAAAACCAAAAGACTTATATTAAGGAAATTCAAAAAAGATGATGCGGAATATATGTTTAAAAACCGGACAAATAACAGTCAAGTAACAAAATATCTTATTTGGTCTCCACATAAAGATATAAACGATACTAAATTGTACATATAAAATGTCATCACAAAATACGGTAATCTAAATAATTATCAATGGGCTACTGAATAGAGAGAAATAAATTAAGTAATAGGGTCTATATCAGTCGTTAGTAAAAACACAAATTTAAAAGCAGTTCATATTGGTTAATTTATAGGTGAAAAAAGGTAGAATAAGGGAATAACTAAAGAAGCGTTTCGGGAACTTATTAGATTTTTTCTTTGAGGATGTAAAGGTAGGTAGAATTGAATCAAGACACGATCCTAAGAATATAAGTTCGAGAAAATAAATGTTAAAGTGCGGACTCAAATATGAGGGAAAACTTAGACAAGCGGACATAAATAATCAAGAAATTTTTGATTGTGTATGGTATTCTATATTAAAAAGTGAATATGAAGTACAAAATTAAATGGTATAATTAAAACTTTTGAGGAATTTATTAACGGATTTAGAAAAAGAAAAATTTTATAAGAGATTTTACTGATAAAGTCGTTCCAAGATAGGCTCATATGGGAATTACAGAATAAAAAAGACGTGAAGGAATAGATATGTTTTCTAATAGATTTGATAAAATTATTAACAAAAAATATATTGTAGTTAAACCTCAAAAAATTTCTTCTGAGGAATGTCTGGATGGTTTGCTGAGCCAAACATATAAAAATATAGAAATAATATGTATAAACGACGGGTCAACAGACAATTCCTTAAATATTCTAAAAGAATATCACCAAAAAGATAGCCGTATTATTATAGTAGATCAAGAAAATGAGGGCGTGTCTGCCGCTAGAAATAAAGAAATATTGATGGCAAAAGGGGACTATATCACTTTTGTGGATTCTGGTGACTTTTTAGATTGAGATGTGTATGGAAAATGTATATAGTCTATACTCCAATATAACGCAGACATAGCAGTATTTGATTTTTTTATGTTTTCCGGAAGAATTTAGTCATAAGAAATTGGAAAGTAAGGTATGCTATAATCAAAAAATTTAAGCTATTGATGAAAGAAACACGTGTGGAGATACGCTTTAGAATAAAATATACAGAAAATCTATGATAATTGATAACGGTATTACATTTAAATAAGACTTACAGTTGGGCGAAGACAGTTTATTTACAGTGACGGTATTTCCTCTTGCTAAAACCATTACTTTAGTTACTGATGTATTTTATCGTCACAGAGTAAATCTGCAGGCATCTGTATTAAATTCTATGCCTACTCCAAAAAAGTATGTCATCGGTAATAAATATCTCTAACTATTTTATTGGTGATTACATATTAAAGGGATATACCGAAAAAAATTGGCTTTTTTCTATTCACTCCTTCTTAATTATGGTAAAATAGAAAACTTAGGGAATAAATGAAGAACAAAAATTTTGTTCTACTCAAATTCTAGAAATATTAGACAATAAATTGTTAAACCAAATGGACAACACACCTAAAGATAGTAAAAACATGATTGAAAAATCAAGATATTATGCAAATTTATAAATAATTTTAAGAATATAATATAAAGTATGGGAGGATTTTTAGAAATGTCAGGTCATTCTAAATGGAGTAATATAAAAAGAAAAAAAGAAAAGACTGATTCTCAGAGAGCAAAAATTTTTACCAAGATAGGTAGAGAACTATCTGTAGCAGTAAAAGAAGGTGGATCCGATCCGGCGTCAAATTCAAAGTTAAAGGACTGTATAGCAAAGGCCAAATCCAACAACGTACCAAACGATAATATAGAAAGAATAATCAAAAAAGCAGCTGGAGAAGGTGCTTCAAATAAATATGAGACTATAACCTATGAAGGATATGGTGCGGGGGGAATTGCATTTATAGTAGAGACCCTTACGGATAATAGAAATCGTACCGCCAGTAACGTTAGGTACTACTTCGATAAACACGGCGGAAATTTAGGTACTACAGGATGCGTATCTTTTATGTTTTCTCCGAAAGGAATAATCACAGTAAAAAACGGAAACCTTACTGAAGAAAAAATAATGGAAGATGCTATAAATTTCGGTGCAATGGATTTTAATTTTGAAGAAGAAGAATCTGTGATCATAACACAAAGAGAAAATTTATATGACGTATATCAGAAACTTATCGACAATAAATATAAATGTACATCAGCTCAGATAGAGATGGTCCCTGATAATTATATACAAATATCCGATGAAGAAACTAAAACTAAAATAGAAACTTTGATTGACGTTTTAGAAGAAGATGATGATGTACAAAACGTATGGAATAACCTTCAGGAAGAATAAAATGAAGTGTTCAAGATAAATAATTCTTGAACACTTTAAAAATTTATGCAAATTATTTTTTGCCTACTACTCAGCTCATATAATTCACTCCAACTTTTTATTTCTTAAGTGATTTGGTTCTTTTTCTTTGCTGGTTTATTAAACTTATTCATATTTATTCTGGCAACAGATAACTTTTAGATTCATCATAAAAAGTGTGCTTTCCTACTATTTGCGGTAGTGAAAAACAGATGGGTATAGGGAAAGCTAATCACAAGGTGATTAGAAATGAGGAGTCCAAAATGTAAAGGAGAAGAAAAGATAAAGGATATCGATTTTGAAAGAAGGAAAACAGAGAAAGTAGATGTCCCGGAGCTTGGTTTGTTTATTAATGTTTTGGAATTTAATTGTAGACTTTTTTAGTATATGATCTTTATTTGATGTGAGATAGTAAGATAAAGCATACTTTTTATACTTCCGCTTATTTTTATTATTTAGGTTTCAGTAGTGGGTAAATATAGTTTAACTAAAATTAAATTTTAATAATAACAACCAAAAATACAAAAAATTATTGCGTATATATATATATATATATAATGGGTGATATGTAAATACTAAAATATAGGTGGTGTTATAATGAAAACTATGAAAAAACATCTAAAAAAAGCGTTAACGTTGTCTCTATCAGTATTGATGACAATAGGCGAATTTCCCATTACAGTCTCGGAAGTTCATGCTGCTGCGGCTCCAAGCTTACAGTACTTTGCATCAAAGGAAGACTGGAAAAATCTTGATTTAACAGACGACAATAAATCAATAAAAATTAATCTCGGTACAATGCCCGGGGCAATCTCCGGGGCAGATACACTATTTCTTCCAGCAGGTACAGTACTTACCTGGTGGGTAGTTGGTTCAAACGGAAGTACTGCAAATTTGTATAGTGAAAAGTCAATGTTTACAGCACAATTTTCTCCTGATAATGGTAGTGAAACGAAACAATATTCAGATTCTTGGGGTGCAAGTTATGACAAAACCATAACAACTGTTCGTATCAATCACTACGGAGGAAGTCCACTTCGAAATGATATATTAAAAAATCTTCATAGCGTCCTTTTTAAAGCATCAGAAAACGCCTTAGTTGCTACATCCACAATAAAATGCTGGGACAATTTAGCACAAAAAACTTATACAGTATCAGACAAGTTATTTTTGCCAAGTGCAGGTTCAGAAACAAGTGACTGTACTGCGCCAATAGAATTAGGACCGGTTTATTTACCAGAAAATAGTGGAGCATTTGAGCATGAAATTATACCATTTGATAAATGGGCGACCCCAGATGGTCACACTTGGCTTCGTACACCTAGGACTGATTATAATAGCTACTCATATGTTCGCTCTACTTCCAGGGGGCAATATATAGGTACTCCTTGGGTAGCAAGTATATTTAAGGTGGCCCCTGCATGTGGTATTAACCTTTCAAGTATGCTGTTTTCCTCCGCAGCACCGAAAGCAAGTAGTGCCATCGGAGGGCAAGTTTTGCAGACTTACAGTTCAAGCAATTTCCCTATTCATAATTTAAGACTAAAAGATAACTCAAATACCGCTTCATCAATCGAAAGAAAAGCGGACTATACGAAAATAAAGGCAACAAAAGTGCCGACGAGCGGAACTTACTATCTGATGGTGCAGGGCGTAGCAGATAATAATGCGAACTACGTTTATTCAAAAAAGGTTGAGGGAGGTACGACTATCATCCAGACTTCAGAAGTTACAAACGTTTCAAGCTTCGAAAACGCAAAAGTTTGGATCGAAAAAGAAAGCACCAATAACGACGGTCAGCTCCTTTATGCAACAGAGCCGAAAACGATTAATGGCTCTTTAGCTACGTTCGATGATACGGCCCCTGAAATTAAATCAGTTACTTTAACTCATGAAAAGGACGGAACTGAAACGCAGTACACCGCCGGAGAACTGACGAAAAGCAATATAACAGCAACATATTCCGTACAAGATCTCGCCGAAACAGGAGTAACTCCTTCGGGAATTGATAAAGAAAATTATCAAATCTCCCTAGATGGCGGCACGAATTATTATAATGCTACGTCTACTGTTTCAGGTGTAGAGGTTCTTACCCGCACGGAAAGCGAACTTAAACTTAAAATTTCATGCCAAGGTGAGTCTGATTTAAGAATTAAAGTTGCCGATAAAAGCGGTAACGCCTCTGAATCAAGCTCTGTAAACTTAAAAATTGATACAATTAAACCAAACTCCCCTACGGATGTTGAAAGTGCTACTGCAGATATATATTCAAACAATAATAAACCGACTATCTTGGGAAAGGGAGAAGTTGGCTGTACCGTCAATATAAAAGAAGGTGCAAATGACCTGGGAAGCACAACAGTTGCACCGGACGGGTCGTGGCAGCTTTCCGTAAATGCACTTTCCGATGGTGTCCATACGCTTTTAGTAACCCAAACAGATCTTGCAGGCAATACTTCCGATTCTGTATCAATCGTATTTAAAATAGATACTCAAGGACCGACAGGTGAAATAAGTATCAGAGAAAACAAATTTACCAAGTTTCTAAATACAATCACATTTGGAATGTTTTTTAAACAAGATGTTGAAGTAACGTTTAAATCTTCTGATGAAAATGGAAGCGGCTTAAAAAAAACTGAGTATTTATGCTTAAAATTAGATGAAACTACTCAAGAGTTTAAAACAGAAGCAGATGCGATAAAAGCGGTGGGTTGGACTGAGGTTTCAACGGACGAGCCTTTTACAATGAGCGGAGAAAATCTGGGGAAATTCATAATTTACGCAAGGATAACGGATAATGCCGGAAATATAACTTGCATAAACAGTGACGGCGTAGTTATCTATAAAGACAGCACGACTACCGTAGATAACCTGACATTTACCAAAACTTCAAAAGATGGTTTACCCGCAACCATAGCATTAAACGGTAATACCATAGATAAAATAATAAATTCTACCGTTAATGCCTCCGAACCGTTAACTCTAAATGAGGATTACTCAATTAAAGACAGCACCATAACATTCAATAATTCCTACCTTAAGGGATTGTCCGCAGGTTTATACACTTTGGATGTCTACTTTAACCCTGCAGGAGAAGCTTTCAACCCGGCAAATGAGAGCAACAGCGACACTCCAAATCATATTTCCATTAAACTTACAGTCCAAAAAGGAGCACAGGCAAATAAACTGGAATTTGAAGGTATAGATTCTTCTAATTCTTACACCTACGGAGATAATCCATTTCAGATTATTACTACCGGAGGCAGTGGAGACGGAGCAATTTCTTATTCAATTATCACTATTGGCAACGACGACGAAGTTTTAGATAATTCGGATAATAATCAGGTTGCCACTATCTCAAATGACGGAACAGTCAATATATTAAGTGCAGGCACATTTAGAGTAACAGCGACCAAGGCGTCAGACGAAACTTACCTTGATCAGTCTGTTACAAGTTCAAATATAGTTGTTTACCCTCACAGTGTTACAATAACGGGGCTTACCGCTAAAGACAAAATTTACGACGGTACAAATGAAGCCGAATTTTTAGGGACTCCCAAAATTAGTTGGATTCATAAAAATGACGGAGAAAATGAGGTTAAAGTAGACTCTACAACAGGACAAGCTCTTTTTAACGACGCAAATGTTAATTTAAACACCGATACAAATGCTGTCCAGCCAAAGTCCGTAGCTTTTTCCCGTTTCTCTCTTGTCGGCACAAAAGCTTCAAGTTACAGTCTTTCCCAGCCGCCTCCAACAACAGCAATCATCAGACAAAAATTCGTCACAATTACGGGCATATCAGCCGAAGATAAAGACTACGATGGCAAAACTGACGCAAAAATAATAATGAACCAAGACGCAAAAATTGATGGTAAATTGGAAAGTGACGACTTAAATATTGATATAAGTAATGCCTCTGCTAATTTTGAAAATAAAAATGCCGATAAAGATAAAACGGTAAAATTTAGTGGTTTCACGCTTTCGGGCAGCTCAAAAGGCAACTATAACCTTGAATCCCAACCTGCAGATATAACGGCGGAAATTCGGACTAAGGAGCTTCATGTTAGTGTTTCTGCGGAAAATAAAAAATATGATGGTCTTAAAACCTCTAAAATTTCCGCTTCGTTAGACGAAAACGAGATAATCTCAGGGGATAAGTTGGAACTGGCGGAGTATGGCGATGGAGAATTCGAAACTATTGGTCCCGGTACGGGCATAAAGGTTGTTACTTTCCCAATATTTTCCTTAAAAGAAACTGAAACTGCAAAAAATTACTCTTTGGTTCAGCCTGACCCAAACGGAGAAAATACTGTAACCGCAAATATTGAAGATGGCTTCTCGCCCGAAGAAAATACCCACTACACACTAAACACACCGGACGGAAGCAATTTTTGGTATGTGCACAATGATTTTATTATTACCGCAAAAGACGACTATGTCATAAGCGTTGACAACAAAGATAGCAGCGACTGGAAAAGTATGCTTTCATATTCCGAACAAACCGACGGCACTAAAGTAACATTTTTCGTGCGAAATAAAGAAACTAAAGAAATTTCTGTAGCTAAAGAGGTAGAATATAAAAAAGATTCCGAAACTCCTACAGGGACTATAAATATTAATAGCAATGAATTCAAAGATTTCTTGAATACTGTAACTTTTGGTTTGTTCTTTAAAGAAAAAATTGATGTTACCATCTCCGGTACGGATGGGGAAAATAATATCAGTGGAATCTCTAAAATAGAATACTTTAAATCTGAAAATCTGTACTCAAAAGGTTCAGAAATTCCTCAAGGTTCGTGGATCGATGGAGGAGCTGTTAATAATAATTCAATTTCTTTCAGTGTCGGTCCCGAATCATGGAATCCAAATCAGCTCAATGAAAAATTCTTTGTGTATGCTAGGATTACCGACAACGCCGGAAATGTTTGTTACCTAAGAAGTGATGGGGTTGTAATATATACCGACAGTGCTCAAAATACAAAATCGATAGAATTCACTAAAACTTCAAAAGATAGCGTATATGCAAGTGTAAATCTAAAAGGCAATACCATTAAAACCATATTTAATGGGGATAAAGAACTTTCAAAAGACGTTGATTACGTTATAAATGAATCTCAAATCGAATTTAAAGCAGTATATCTTGACACTCTTAGTGACGGAGATTACACATTGATAGTTCACTATAACCCAGCAGGTGAAAATTATACGCCATCAGAAAATAGCGGAAGCGTAGAGCCAAACATCACCGATATAAATCTTATAGTAAAAAAAGCTTTTCAAGCACCTATAACTATAAATGGAATAAATTCACCATACACTTACGGGGATGATCCGTTTGAGGTATATATCGAAGGTGGGGATGGCGATGGAAAAGTTACCTTTACTTCCAGCGATAATTCTGTTGCAGATATAACAGGAAGCACAGTTAAAATTCTTAAAAAAGGGACATTTACAATTACTGCTACAAAAGCAGCAAACGAAAACTACAACGGGACTACAGTTCAAAGCAGTTTGATTACTGTAAATCCAAAATCTGTTACTTTGGAAAATATAGAAGTAGAAGATAAAACCTATGACGGTGACAATGAAGCTGGAATATCTAAAGAGCCTGTTTTGGTTGGGGGAGTAGTCGGGGATGACCTGTCATTTGTGGTTGGAAAAGCTTTCTTTGACAACAAGGATGCAGGAAAAGACAAAACAGTTACTTTTACAGACTTTTCTCTTGACGGCACAAAATGTGAAAATTACGTCCTGCTATCACAGCCAACCCCTGTAAAAGCCAATATAAATAAAAGAGCCGTAAATATTTTGGGGTTATCTGTTGAAAATAAAATATATGATGGTTTAACCGATGCTAAAATTACCGGGATTTACTGGTTTGCCAACTTGGTAGGCAAAGAAAACGTAGATATAAAATACGGCAAGGCAGACTTTTCAGACAAAAATATTGGCGACTCAAAAACAGTTATATTCTCCGAGTTTGATATTGCGGGAAGTAATTCTCAAAACTATTTTCTCGAATCACAACCGGAAAGCGTTCTTGCAAATATCGAACCAAAGGGTATAGATATTGTAAATATAAATATAAATTCGAAAATTTATGACAGAACAAACAAGGCTTCATTTAAATCTGACCCAGAACTTTCCGGAATAATTGCTGGTGACGATATATCTTTGATAAGTGGTACGCCTTCGTTTAAATCATCAAATGTTTCAGAAAATATTCCTATTGAATTTACACAGTTCTCAATCGAAGGACTAGATGCTCAAAATTATTATCTAAAAGCCCAGCCTAGTGCAGTTACTGCAAATATCAAGCCTAAAGAATTAATAATTGAGGATCTTAAAATTAAAGATAAAATTTATGATGGAAACGATGTGGCTGAATTTGAAACCACCCCTACTTTAGACGGCGTAATCAGTCCTGATGAGGTGATTTTATCAGTCGGTACACCTTCGTTTAGATCATCAAATGTTTCAGAAAATGTTCCTGTTGAGTTTACACAGTTCTCAATCGGAGGATTAGATGCCCAAAATTATTATCTAAAAGCCCAGCCTAGTGCAGTTACTGCAAATATCAAGCCTAAAGAATTAATAATTGAGGATCTTAAAATTAAAGATAAAATTTATGATGGAAACGATGTGGCTGAATTTGAAACCACCCCTACTTTAGACGGCGTAATCAGTCCTGATGAGGTGATTTTATCAACCAGTACGCCTATTTTTAGCTCGAAAGAAGTCGGAAACAACATTTCAATAATATTCACTCCCGAGTTTTCTATCTCCGGCAAAGATTCGCATAACTATTCTCTCGAACCTCATCCGGATATAACTGCCAATATCAATATATCTACACAACCAGACAATCAGAACAATATGCCGGTAGAATCAGAGCAACAAAAAAGTTTGTCTCCGGAAGCCAATCAGCAGCACGGGGTATCTACAGTGTTCAACTGTCAAGACAATGACTCCGGGGTATGGGTAGAAGCTCCTGCCGGAGTCTTCCCGGAAAACTCAAAGCTGATAGTACAAACGTTAAACTATGACCCTGAAGAATATGAAAAAGTTCTAACCGGTCTTGATGAAGATAAAAAACAAATGGCAGAAAGGCTTAAACTATTTGAAATTCATGTTATAGATTCAAGCGGCAATATTATCCAACCTAACACTGATTATGGTCTTGTTACTGTAAGAATTCCTATCCCCGATGACTTTGATAAGGACGACCTTGAAGTTTACAGAGTTTTATTTAACTTACCGGATAGTGAATTTGATGAATACGTCGTTACCATAGACAATAAGCATTATTGTGAATTTAAGACCGACCATTTTAGCCCGTATGCCCTGGTTGACAAAAAATCCGATGATAACTTTTCAAAAATTATTATCGTAGTTTCTATACTCATATTGCTTATTATGATTGCTATTCTTGTATTTATATTTCTTAAAAAAAATAAAGACAAAAATCAAAACTCGAATAAATTAAAATCTTTAGATGATTAATCTTACTATCACAAATATTGTAAAAATGTACTCATAAAGAGTACATTTTTGTGGTTTTATATAAAAATAATGGCTTAAATATATATTTACACTATTATCCGGTACGCTGTATCAATGTATAACTTTTTATGTTACAAAAATCAATATGATTACTTCTAATTTTATCGAAGTAGTAATCATTATAATTTTTTACTTGTATTACCCCTAAAAAATGGGTGCAATTTTGTAACGATTGTAACTTTTTATACTTGGGCAGTACTTCCTAGAAAACGGACAGTATGAAAATTAAAAAATAAATCTTCTGTGATTTTAATATTATAGCACATTAAACAATCTAATTTCAAAGTAAAAAATAAAATTATCAATGTTTAACCTAGAT
>CAQBRY010000026.1 GCA_948762645.1 uncultured Eubacteriales bacterium
ATTTAATGCAGAATAATACTTGTTTAAAATATCCTTGAAATTATTGTTTTTTCTTAGAAAGTTTTTCTTTTAATTTTGGCAACCATGTATTTTTTCCTTTTTTATAAAGCCACTTTCCACCTTCCCAAGCACCAATAAATTCTGCAGCTACAATGGGAACAAACACCAACTGATCTGCCAGATCCCCCGACATGGAAGTATGTTTACTCACAGCCTCCGCTGCCTTTACCGGAAGATACCCAAAAACATCAGTCAAATCTCCACCTGAAACTTTATCAAGCTCCTCTTCAGGCATTTCGGATATTTTTGAAACCATATTAACTATCATTTCACCTAAATCATCTATGTCTTTTTCCGTTACCTCTACACCTTCATCAGCAAAAGCTTTCTTAACCTCTTCTTTAGTCTCAAAATTTATTATTTTTCTTACAAACTCTTTGTTATTTAACTTTTCTATTATTTTTTTATCCATAATATAACCCCCTTTTTTGTTATATAAAAATTATACAAAAAAAACAAAACAAAGTCAAGTTTTTTGACTTTGTTGTGCTTCGGATTTTTATCTTACCTTGAAGGTATCTTTAACTTTTATCTTTGGCCATTTTATCATAGATAATTCCTGATGTACCCAAATACCAATGTTTATGATTTGTAATCCATTTTCCGGCTTTATATATACCTGCTCCCGTAAGCATAATCGCACTTGCAATAACTGCATCGGAAATATACTCTGCATTGTCTTTCATAAAATCACTATTAAAATCTGTACCTAAATTTTCTATATATTTCGTGGTGTTTTCTGAAACTTTTTTAATTATTCCGCCACCAACATTATTTAATTCCGATTCTGGAATTGTTGAAATCTTTGAAGATACAGCACTAAGCAATTTACCTATTTGGTTAATATCTTCTTTGGATATTTCTAAATTTTCTTTTTTAAAAGATTCTATAACTTCATCTTTGGTTTGCAAAGCCATTATTTTTTCAACAAAATTTTTGTCCTTTAATTTTTCCAAAACTTCTTTTTTCATAATCAATCATTCCTTTTATATCAAATTATATTTAAATATTGTACAAAAAAACAGAGGCAAGGTCAACAAAAAAGTTAACTTTGCCACAACCCAACTTACCTTGAAGGTATTTTTAATTTTTGACCCACTTTAATTTTATCATTAGCAAGTTCATTTAAACTCATAATGTCCGTATACCTTGAGCCGTCGCCCAAAAACCTTTGAGCTATTCCCCATAAAGTATCGCCGGGCCTGACGGTATAAGTGATAGTTACACTTTCAGGATCAGCAGGTATCCTAAGTATTTGACCTGGATAAATCATATCGTTTGTAAGACCATTTAAACTCATAATTTCTGTATACCTTGATCCATTGCCCATAAATCTTTGTGCTATTTCCCAAAGAGTATCTCCGCTTCTTACCCTATAAAGGACATACCCCGCACTAGAATCTTGAGGTATACGAAGAACTTGGCCAGGATAAATAGTTTCACCATTTAATCCATTTAAAGCCATGATTTCTCTATATCTATCACCATTGCCTAAGAGTCTTTGTGCTATACTCCATAAACTATCTCCGTTTTTGACAGTATAAAAAATCGGTCTGTCAGACGGTTCAGGCTCAGGCGTGGGCTCCGGACTTGGTTCAGAAGAACCTTCCGTATTATTTAGACCTAATTTTTTAATGATTTCCGGATAATTTTCAAAAGATGTATTCAAATCTACTCCTCCTGTAATACCAGATATTTCTCCGTCTTGAGAGTGTTGCCATATAGTCACATTTTCACTGTACGAAAGATTGCTGCTCCAATCTGCAAGCCAAATATCAAGGTCACTGATACGATCCAAATCAACAAAATTTCTTACCCAAGAAAGATTTAAATAAACAATTGGATAAAAATTTTTTTCTCTTAAAGTATCAGTAAAAGCAAGGATTATATCCGTAACTTTTTCTTTGCCAAGTTCAGATATAGAAACTTCTTCAATATCAAGGGCCAGCGGGTAGTAGAATTTATAAGGCGACACAACGTCAAGAAAGTGATTAGCTTCTGCTATGGCTTCATCTGTATTCATTGCGTAGCAATAATGGTAAGTGCCGGCAGAAATATTTGTCTGACCAATGCCTATAATATTGTTATGAAAACGTTTATCTATACCAGACGTACCATAAGTAGCTCTAATCATAGCAAATTGTATGCCGGAATTTTGAACTTCATTCCAAAAAATACTTTCTTGGAAACTAGAAACATCAATTCCTCTGTACTCCATAAAAAATCACATCCATTTGTTTTTGTTTTTGGGGATTTTAATAAAACTATTAATTAAAATTTTTAATGTATTTTATTAAGTAAAATCGATAAATATATAATTTGTATATTTCATAGAAAAAAATTCATTTAGAACAAAAAATTAATAAAATAAAAATTTCACTAGTATACAATTATAAAAGACGTATTATTCTGCCCTTTACAATACTTTAGTTCATAATAAAACTTTACACTGTATAGTTGAAAAATATTATAGCTAAATATTATAATTAACTTTATAAAAACAAAAGTATTATTGAAAAGGTGAATACAATGGGAGTATTAGTAAATGCAACAACACAATGCAGGTGTAATTTCGGGGCGAATCCTCTTCCTTTAGCAGCGGCAGACGCCAAAACTCTAGCAGATAAAAAACCTGCTTTAACCATCATGGATATTCCAAAAGGTGTTTTCGGTATATGCAATTCACCTATGAACCCAGCGGCAGTAGCAGCAAAAGCAGCAGGTGCTACTGCGCCTTGTACGCCTGCTTTCTTGCCTCCCATGTGGGTTCCTGGGTCGCCTACGGTACTTATAGGAAACAAACCAGCTCTCAACAATTCATGTTCTATGACATGTACATTGGGCGGACCAAATTGTATCACCATACTTCCACCCGGAGGAGCAGTCACAGTAAACGTGAAGTAAAAATATCAACCAAAAACTTACTTTAATTTTTGAGTATTTAATTATTATCTTCTATTCATAAACTTATCAACAAACCGAAGGTTACGTATACTTTTCATTTTTTCTTGTTTTGAAATAAAACTCTAACATAAATTTTTATTGACAAATTATTTTTCAACTGATATTATTTGTAGGAGCGTATTATAACAAACTATAAAAATCAAAAATTTTTAGCTGGTGTAGCTCAGTTGGTAGAGCAATTGATTTGTAATCAATAGGTCGGGGGTTCAAGTCCGTCCACCAGCTCCATAAATAATAAGGGAGATTTCCCGAGCGGCCAAAGGGGGCAGACTGTAAATCTGTTGCTTCTAGCTTCGGTGGTTCGAATCCACCATCTCCCACCATATTATCCTTATTGATATAATAAGGATATTTTTTATTTTAAAATATATTAATTAAAGGATGTTTGGACTAAATGAAAAAAATAATATCTTTTTTATGTTCTCTTTTCTTAATTTTGCCACCTCTATTAAAAGCATCACCCCCAAATGTAATTATCAGATTTATGACTGGCAATGATTGTTTTAATTGTAATAGGTCTATCGAAGTCAAGGGAATAATGATCCATTCTACAGCCGAACCCGGAATAATGGCAGAAGATTGGTTTGATTTGTGGAATAAATCTTACAAAAAAGGTGATTTTGAAAGACAAGTTTGCGTACATTGTTTTTCAGATGATAAAAACGTATGCCAATACCTGCCTTGAACAAAAAGATCATGACATTGTGGAAGAGCGTTTCCTAACGGACCAAGTGGACACGACACCCATATATCAATAGAAATATGCGAACCTCAAAACATACAATATGATTTAAGCAAAGTTACCACTATTATAAGTTATGATCCAAAAGATAAGAAAAATATAGAATATTTCAAAAAAGCATGGAAAAACGCCGTATGGTTATGTGCAAAACTGTGCCAGGAGTTTAAAATAAGTCCATCGGAAATTATCAGTCATCAGGAAGGACATACTTTGGGTATAGCCTCTAACCACGGTGATCCCAAGCATTGGTGGGACTACCACGAAAAAACTATGGACGATATGAGATCAGACGTCTTTACAGAAATATCAAAAAAATTAATAGATTCTGCTCTGCAAAACGAAAGAAAAATCACCTTTTTCTAAACACTAATATATAAACTTCTTTAAGCTAAAAATATATTTACTAAAAAAGCTCATTAAAGCCAAGGGCATTAAAACCTATGGCTTTATTTTTTAGACAACTCCAATTACCACTATAGTCATAACAGATGGAGTTGCAGTAACTTCACCTGTAGTAGTATCCTGAGTATAAGAAGCGGCTGGTAAAGACAACGTTTGTGAAGAATCCGTACCGGGCATAGACAAAACCCCACCATCATAAGTATAATCAGTATATGAAGCACCGTTTACAGTAACCGAATCTATACTGCTCGGAGCGGCTTCTGCAGGAAATTGATCAGAGATTTGTATGTTTGACGCCTCTGTATTACCGTAGTTAGAAACAGTAAAAGTGTATGTAACAGGACCACCGGCGACAATTGCTTCAGGAGACATACATTTAGCAATTTCAAGCCTTGGACGATCTGAAACAGTAGCTGTAGCGGAAGCGGTAATATTTTCAACAGCAGCATTTGCATCTGCGTTTTCCCCACCTTGACTTAATGAAGAAGTATTAATAATTGTAGAGCCCGACTCAAGTCTGGCTTTTTCATTAGCCCTGGCAGTAAATAAAATTTTTGCAGTGGCTCCGGCTGCTAAAGTAGGGATAGTAAAAGATATACTATTATCAGTAATTTGACTTGCATTTATAGAAGTAAAGTCCGCTTCATTTAAAGATATGTATGAAGTATCGGGTATAAAGTCAAGTGGAGTTACTGTTCTTGAATTATATGTATAACTTCCCAGGTTGTCGGTGACAATTAAATTATTATAAGCAGTATCCGAACTGTTTTTTACGGTTATAACATAGGTCATACTCTCACTAAGATAATAATTTGGATTTACTACCATTTTCTGCAGACTCAAACTATCAACAATTTCCCCTGTAACAGCATTAGATCTGGCAGTATAAGTATTTCCATCACCGTAATTATAACTAACATTAGCGATATTTTGAAAAGATGCAGCCATTTTTAACCTCCTAATATTATAAAAATCCTAGAAGTGTAGTATATATTACTCTCCTAGTAATATAGTATTCAGCAATAGAAAATATTGCTTAAATCTTTTTATACTCCCCCGAAAAAAGGCAGTGAAAAATAGGCAGGGAGTAGGGCAAGCTAATCACAAGGTGATTAGAAATGAGATGTCCAAAATGCAAAGGAGAAGAAAAGGCAAAAAATGGATATGGTTGGCAGTAAAGAGCCTCTCAGAAAATACGAGGATTTTATGTAGGTTCTCGTGAAACCTAAAGCTTTAAGAAGCTTTCTCAAAATATACAAAGGCTAGTCACAGGTATCTTATGTAACAGAGAAACCATCGTATCAATAGCTTGTCCCCATATGGTCTAAAAAGGGCAGAATTACACACACACTTGTGCAAACTTCGCTTTAAAAAATAGGTTTTATGAAGATGTTCTGTATAAAGCTACAGAATTATCTATTATACGTACTTTTTATATATTACAGAACATATCCAAATTGTTTGAAAAAAGTCAAATAATTTGGAGGAGTTATCGTAAGTGGTAATAAGGAAATCAAGTGCATTTATAAAAAATATGATTACTTTAACAATAACATCCTATTCGAAATTCTTAATAACACTAATATACCGTATGAGGTATAGTATGCTATCGTAATAAAATATTTAAATTTTTAAAACCATGGATATTAAAATTAATGTCTTTACCCATAAAATGTGCTTTAACACAAATATTCTCTTCATTTATATTATAAGTCAAAAAAGGTATGTTTTCTCCGAAGGCAACGTACCGAATATTTTTTTCCACAACCACAAATCCACAAAATAAACTAAGTATTAAAAAGGTTGATCCCATTGAAACTAAAAAATATTTCAAATTTATAGCGTCTTTCATGTATCCTCACCTTTATTTTTTTAAATCACTAAGCAAATTGGCAAGTGACTTTCCAAACATTGTCCCAGTATATACCGCCTCTTCTAAAGTATTTACGTCGCTTCCAATTTCTACTAATAAAGATCCCGGTGTAATGTCCATATTATATTTAACGCAAGAAAAATTAAGAGGTCTAGTAATCCCCGGAAACATACTCTCACAATATTTTTGAAGTCTTAATGAAAGTCTTAAGTTCTTCTTCCAATTTGGAAATCCTAATGTGCCGTCTTTATCGCATCCGGATATGATCATAAGCTGTGCCGCTTTTTGTCCGTTTATCGTACACGTAGGCTTTACTTTACCACTTTCACGATTTCCCATACTGTCTCTGTGTACGTCTATAACAACCTGAATAGACGGATTTTCTTTAAGATTTTTTTCTATAGTCTTAGCTGCTCTGGAATAAGATCCATTATAAGTAGGCGTGTCGTGAGCCGTTAGATCATGAATTACGTTAATGCCGCTTTTTATTAACTGCTGTGCTATTTCATCCCCGACTCTTACTACATTCTTATTATTATCCGTAGTACGGGGAAAAAAGCTTTCATAAAAAAATCCTTGGTCCTTCATTAAATACGATTCAGAAGTATGCGTATGCAAAATAAGGACCTGTGGCTTATCAGTACATGTAATATTTATCGCAGGTTCTTTATTTATCTCCTGAGCTATATTAATTTCACAGCCGGTCGTATTTTTAATATAAAAATTTTCATACTTAAGTCCGCTGGAACTGAACTGACTTTCAATAACCTTATATTTCTTTTCATTTGGATCATGAGGTTCGTCTTCATAGGGTATTTCCTTTTTGGGCACAGTTTCAGGACTTATATTTTTAACATTATTTGAAACTTTATTTTTATTTAGATGTATTTCTTCAAAACGTTTCTGCTTTTTCTCAATACCGGGATTATCGATAAAATTATATTTCCCCGAAAAAATCAACTTCCCCCTTGGAAGTATAAACTTCGCCGCAAAAAGATTTATATCTTCCTTATCAAAGATAAAAAACAACTTGTCTATCCTTAAAAAAATACAGTAAAAAGCCAAAAATGAAGAACAAAAAAACATTATAATCGCTAAAATATTAGAAATCTTTTTTTTTATAATGGCATTCAATTTTGTTTTACCTCCCATTATATTTCGAGAAGCATAATAAATTTATATATAATTATTTATGAATGCTACCATTAATTTATTACTACGTCCTTTAACCAACAATAATTTTAATTTTTTCCATGTCAAACATTTGCAGTTAAATTTAAAATTAATATTAAGTTTATGTTGACTTCTAAAAAAATCATATTATAATTAAAAATTAAAAAATATATTATGAAAGGAATTAAAAATAATGATTAAAAATTTAACTAAAAAATTGTCAAAGGTATTTTTAGCAATATGCGGAGGTATGATTTTTTCAGCGGCAGTTCATGCAGGTCCTGTTCCTGCAGGTCTTAAGCCTAAGAACGCCCATTACGTTACCCTTCCGGATGGAAATATTCAATGTATAATAATGAAAGGTGATGGAAGCGAAGGGTTTAAATTTCTTGTTTGGAAAAAAACCACAATTAACGACGATGAAGTAAAATTCGAAGGAAAACTTAGAGATATAGATATAGTTGTTATAAGAAGAAACAATGATTTTATAGTTTTCTGCGATGATACTACAGTAAAAAACATGTTATTAAATCCCGATTTAATGGGAGAAGTTCGGACTTATACGACTAATGAAAAAGTATCTTTATTTATTAATATGTGTATAGTAGCGGGAGCAATATCTGTTGCTTAATATCATTAAGATACAAGGGACTGTAAGTCATCAGGCGAAAAGTTAGGCTGAAGTGCACAATTTATGGACATACCTATAAGTAAAGACGCTCTTTTTATTAGTAAATCTATCTCTCTCGGAGTTACTATCATTGCTTCGGCATTAGGACATGAAATTTCTTTTTTGTCGTCAAAATTTTCACTATGCTCATAAAATATATCATTTGCTAGGGTAGATGCATCTACTACCGTAGGAGTTCCAATACTAATAACAGGTACTCCTAAGGTATCTTTGTTTATAAGCGGACGCTTATTTCCAACTCCTGCTCCGGGTGAAATACCGCTGTCTGAAATTTGTACTGTACATCCAAGCCTTGATAAACTTCTCGAAGCTAAAGCATCAATCACAATTACACAACTCGGCTTTAAATCCTTTACAATACTTGAAATAAGTTCCACAGCTTCAATACCTGTTTGCCCTAAAACCCCAGGCGACAAAACGGAAACAGGCCTTAAATTTTCAAGCCCTAATGACTTCGATATTTCTCCTGATATATGTCTTGTTGCTAAAATACTATTAGTTGCTTTGGGTCCAAGCGCATCAGGTGTAATCTCCAAATTGCCAAGACCTATAACAAAAGCTAATCCTTTTTTAGGTATTAAATCCTTAATCTCATCAGATATAATTTTTATTCTTTCATCCGAAGCTCTGAAGTACTCAGTTAAAGTAGGCATTTCAACTGTAACGTACTTTCCGAGAGGCTTACCCAGCTTATCTGATATTTCCTGATTGTCTATTATCACCTTACTCACCGTTACATCTCCATACCTATGTTCGTCACTGTTAATACTTATAGTTTCTTTATTGCTTTGTATAGACTCTATCGCTAAATCAGTACGAAAATTCATAATATTCAACTCCCCAAAATATTATTTACATAAACTTACTTTATATACTAAAAAAGCTGATATAAAACAGTATTAAATTTTGTGAAAAATCTTTTTTAATATTAACTTAATATTATATTTATATTATAATCAATTTTATAAAAATAAATTATTATTTAGAAGTGCAATAAAACGTCCGCAATACCAGAACCTATTCCTATAAATTTACAAACTATAGCTGCTACTTCACTTTCTTTATGTCGCTGCAATCGCTTTATCAGGATTCATAGGATCAGAAATCCAGAAACCCTCACAAATAACTGTAGATGCAAATGGAAGAACTGTAGAAGTTAATATTGCAAAAATTGATGTTAATGATTATATATATGCATTAGTTTTAACCGGCGGAGAAAAAAGTACATTAAACCAAAAATGTAGACAAACAATATCTGCAGATAGTCTAGAATCTATTGAAAGTGGAAGTACAAGAAACAGTGAAAAGACAAAAGTAAGAGGAGATATGCAATCTTTATTTGGTTACTCACAATACGTAAAAATATTCGATAGAAACTTTAATAGAAGGGAATTAAATGAAGCTGATATATTATGCAGAAACACTTTAGAAAGTTTAGATTCTCTAGAATTTAGAATAAATGATAGACTAAGAGACTACACTAACGAACAAAAAGCAGCCGTCATTCAGAATGCACAAGCTAGATTTTTATTAAGAAGAGGTCTCTTAAGGAGAAATTCTCTTCCACAACAAAATCAGAATGTACAACACTAATAATATTAAAAAACTCCGGCATGCATAAATACAGCCCGAGTTTTTTATTTTCTATATATTCTTTTTATTACATTTTTTATCAAAGCTTGGATTAAACGCATAGAAATTTTTACTATCCAACTTATCCGTACATATCCTTAATCCTTCACCAAAACGCTGATAATGTACGACTTCCCGCTGTCTTAAAAATCTTATCGGGTCTTTCACATCCGGATCATCACAAAATCTTAAAATATTATCATATGTAGTTCTTGCTTTTTGCTCTGCAGCCAAATCTTCATGTAGATCTGTAATAGGGTCACCTTTTGACTGCATACTTGCAGCTGTATAAGGACTTCCGCTAGCAGATGTAGGATAAATACCTGTTGTATGATCTACGAAATAATCTTGAAACCCACCTTTCTTTATTTCATCTTCAGTAAGATTTTTAGTTAGTTGATAAACTATTGTCCCTATCATTTCAAGGTGTGCTAATTCTTTAATACAATGATGCTATATATTATTTTCAATATATTTAGACTCTTTCTCTAATTCTAAATATAACATAACATTATTTAAAACCATATCTATTTTATCTCTATCTCTTCCGGCACATTTATCATTAAAAATCTTTACTAAAGTATTTTGAATTTTAAACTGCATTTCCAAATTTGATTTTTCTTCAAAAACCACTAGAAATCTCCCCTCTATAAAGTATAATATGTAAATATATATAGTTATAATCACCGTAAACTTATTTAAAATATTTTTACTATTAAATTAGTTGATTTATTATTTGAATAATGTTATAATTAAGTTAAATTAAAATTATACGGAGTGTTAAAAATGAAAAAATTCTTTTCAATAATTTTTGGATTTTCTTTGGGAATAATCACCATGTTCAACACCGGTGCACAAGTGTTGGATATAAAGAAGCAAGATGATCCTATACTTAGAGAAATCTCTACAGAAGTTACAAACTTTGATGAACAGCTAGAAATGTTAATAGATGATATGTCCGACACCATGAAAGAAAGTAAAGGTGTAGGAATAGCTGCTCCTCAGGTAGGGAAAAAACTACGCGTCTTTCTAGTAGAATATGACGGAGAAATAACTGAATATGTTAATCCCACAATAACAGTTAGAAAAGGAGAACAAACCTCCATTGAAGGCTGTTTGTCCGTGCCAAATATATTTGGAAAGGTCATAAGACCAAAGTACATAAGGGGAAAAGCATTCGATAAATATGGTGAGGAATTCGAATTTGAAGCAGAAGGTGACGAAGCTCGTATCATATGCCATGAATATGATCATCTAGAAGGAAAATTATTTACAGATTTCGCAATCAAAACTCTCACAAACAAACAAATTATTACAACAATGGCCATTACAATAATAGGAACGATAGTATTGGGACTTATAATCGGATATTTCGCATCTCCTTACGTTATAGCTTTTTTCAATTAGTTCTAAAAAACCACTTCAATAAAATGAAGTGGTTTTTAAATATATCTGTTTTTCTGCATATATTGTAACTAGATATCTAATTTACCAAGGAGAAATTATTTTGAATAGTTACTGTATATATTTAAGAAAATCGAGAAAAGATACTGAAAACTATAGTTTAGACCAAACAGATCCCCTTGAAAGACATGAAAAAATATTATTAGAATTTGCCAGTAAAATGAATTTTAATATAAATGCTATATATAAAGAAGTCGTGTCGGGAGATACCATAAATTCCCGTCCGGTAATGAAAAAATTACTTTCTGAAGTAAATATGAAAATATGGTGCGGCGTTCTTGTCATAGAAATCGAAAGGTTAGCAAGAGGTAATACTATAGATCAGGGCATAGTAGCTCAGACTTTTAAATTAAGCAATACAAAAATAATAACTCCCATAAAAACATATGACCCCTCAGACGAATATGATGAAGAATATTTCGAATTTGGATTATTTATGAGCAGAAGAGAATATAAAACCATAAACAGAAGGCTACAAAGAGGAAAATTACAGTCTGCCAAAGAAGGAAAATACGTTGCTAATCAGCCTCCGTATGGATATAAAAGAAAAAAAATAAAAAATCAAAAAGGATTTACACTGTCACCGCAAAAGGACGAATCAAAAATAGTAAAGCTTATTTTCGAATTATATACCAAAGGAGAGTATCAGGAAAACAGTACTTACAGAAAATTAGGGACGGGATTAATAGCTCAAAAATTAAATCAAATGTATGTGCCCACCAGAAAAGGCGGATATTGGTCACCATCTACTATCAGGGATATACTTAAAAATCCAATTTATATCGGTAAAATAAGGTGGAATTTTAGACCGACAGTTAAAAAATCAGAAAACGGAGAAATAAAAACCTCCAGACCAAAATCGTCTGAAAATAATTATATACTATCTAAAGGTCTTCACACCTCTATAATAGATAAAAAAACTTTCGATTTGGCTCAAGAAATAATGTACAAACGGAAAAATACTCCGGTTAACAATAATCTGACAATTAAAAATCCTCTTGCAGGACTCATAATATGCGGAAAGTGCGGACACAAAATGTTACGACGTCCCTATAAAAAAAATCAAGAAATAAAAAGTACGTTAATATGCGGATATCAATATTGTACTAATGTAGGCTCAGACCTGGGTCTGATTGAATCCAGGATAATAGAAGCCTTAACATCTTGGATGGGAAAATATAGTTTACCATCAAATAATGAAATTTTACAAAAACAATTAGTCCGGAAAAATAATACCAGAAAATCTGAACTGTCCCTTCTTAAAAAAAGACTAAAAACTTTGGAAAAACAACTAAGCATGTCTTATGATCTCTTGGAACAAAGCGTATACACAAAAGAAGAATTTATAAAACGAAAAAAACAGTCTGAAGAAAAAATAAAAAATTTAAAGCTAAAATATGATATTATTAATAAAGAAAAAAATATAAATTTTAAAAATATCCGCACTGATAAAAAGAGTTTAATAGAAGCTTACCTGTCTGCTAAAAATCCAACAGCTAAAAATCTAATACTTAAAGAAATAATTGAAAAGATAGTATATACAAAAGAAAAAGGCAGTAGGTGGGAAACTTTCCATGATAACTTCGAATTAAAAATATATCCAAAACTTCCAAACAGTAATCATATATAGCGTTCACGTACGTATTCTTCCGTACCTATATCAGTAAGTATTGCTTTAAGTTCAGGATACGGCATCGAAAATCTTTGACTTAAATATCTAAGTGATGCACCAAGTTCTCCGTCTGGTCCTCCATACTGAGTAATAATCATTTTTGCAAGTGCCGGATTAGGATTTTTTATATTTATAGGATATTGTAATTTTTTCTCATAAACCCACATCTATTCTGCCCCCTCATCGTTATCCCAAGGCCAAGGATTAGCTATCCAATCCCAACCGTTTCCACTACTTTGTCCGGAAACAATAGAACCGTACTTCTTTTCATATTCTGATATAAGCTCCCTACTCTTTTCTTCGTATTCAGAGAGCTTTTTCTTTACGTCTTCAGAGTTAGGATGAGTGTCTAAATAAAGATGAAGCTCTACTATGGCAAAATCTATACTCGATATTCTTCTTAGCATCATTTCTCTTTCAGTCATACTTTGTCACCCCTACAGCATGGATCAAATGGTTTATCTAGTTCTGGAAAAATAGTGCCGCTGCAAAGTCCTTGTTCCAGGCTATATATTTTTTTAGCATTTTGATAAGGTATATATGCCATGGCTACAACCGGGTTTTCAGGTAAAGGTGATATGCCGTATTCTTTCTCTTTCATCTCTAAAAATAGATCTTTCAAAATATTTATCTCCTTTCACTTTTGTTTTCTGTGAACTTTTTATACATTAATATAATATGGTAAAGTAAAAAGTATGTTCTTTAAAACAATTTCAATATTTAATTAAACTAATTATAATGATATAATTAAAATATAGATTTATAAATTTTTAAATCAATTATGAGTACCGATAATATAAAATCTCATATAATAAAATAAATACTACTATATGCTTGGTATCAGCTTTAACTCTTTTCTTAACAGCAGTATACTGTCTTTGTCCAAATGATAAAAGTATGCCACACGATATTACAAGCATAAATAGACAGAATTGTGAAAACGTATCGATAGTAGAAATTAAAAATGTCTGTAACCAATGTTTCACAAGTTTCGGAATACAAATGTTATTATCTTGTCGTAAATTTTGCCAGTGCTTAGATAACTAAAGAACAATTGTCAAAAACTATGAACCAGCAAATATTTTAAGAAATATATTAAAAAAAATAAGAAATTCTTCTAACGGATCAGTAGTTAATATTATTCCATGCGTAAATATATTGAGAATAAAGTACTAATGGAATGCATATAATGGTGAAAATGAAAGGTTTTTCGTATCTGATATAGTTGCAGGTTTAATAAGTGAATCTCAAGTATTTGATAATTATTACAGAAGAAATATATTATTTGCAGATGTCCCCACACATCAGACAAATTTAAATAATTCTGATTTCTATAATATACTTACAAGAATATTTGTATTAGAAAGCCAACTAAATTTTCAAAGCATCTTTTTAAATAGTATTAAGTGTCCCGCCTACGATTGGGACGCACATTATGAAAATGGAAACATTATTAGAAAACACATTTCAGCAAAACACAATATCTATAGAAAAAATATATTTATACCAATTAGAAAGAGAAAGCAATTCTTTTTCTTGTAACTCTCCCAAATGTCTGGAATTTACTGGTTATAATGGCAATATTAGACTTTATAAACCAGTAAGTGCTACCTGTAATCGACCGGTCATGCCACAATCTCTATAATGACAAATGATGAAAAAATTGTACACATAAATAACTCCAAAATATCAGTTTATAACTTCGAAGACGCACAACCAGAATTATTAAGTGGAGAAAAGTCTTTTTACACAACCTTTTTAAACTACAGAAAAATTTAAATTTAATCAAATAATCTGCTGGCACTACGTGACATTTATTATGTAGTGCTGATTATTTATATTGACTTTGCACAAAATACTATTATAATTAATAATGGTCTTATAATTTAATTATATAACTTTCATATGGGAGAAAAAAATGAATGAAAAAATAATGGAAAAACTTAAAGACAGAAACTTTAGCAAAAAATTACTCGGACTTAAAACTATAAACCAAGTAAAAGAAACATTTGAGAACGAATGTATTAAAATAACTGACGATGAAATAGAAGAACTAAGAAAATCTATCAATTTAATAGTCAACGAAATAAAGGCATTACCGGAAAATAATTCTTATATTTCTGGAGGAACCGATCAAAATCTTAATAAAATAAATGATAATAATGTAAATCCGGAAACCTCAATTTTAAATAATATTTATAAAAAAGTAAAAGATAGAAAATACTTAATATCTTCTTATTTATTAATACTAGCTAACCAAAAAGATTTATTTCCAAACACTAAAACATGGTGGATATAATAAAAATATTAAAAATAATCTTTCCAAATAATATAATTAAAAAATAAAATCATTTGGAAAGGATCTTTTAAAAGTGTTTTCAGAAATTAGTATCAAAAATGATATTATGCCCTATACTATATAAAAACAGGAGTGGGAGTAGTATCATTTGGCTGTGTGGTTTTAGCAGGAGCTGCATTATTTGACGGTCTGCTTTATGTATTAACTTTTGGACATTTTTATTTTTCACCAACAGATCTAGCTAATGCTTTTTCAGGGCTGTCCTATCGTACTATTCCTACTGAAATTATTAATCGAGATTGAGCCTTTAAGTAATATCTGTTATAGTCATAACAGAATAGCCTTAATTTATGTACATAAAAAATAGCTTGAATTAAAAATATAATATATAGTTGCTTATATAGAAGTTCATTAAATATCAGTAAATTCTGTCTAAGTCAGATAACACTTTTAAATTATTTTTTGATAAATATTCTAAAGGATAATCTATTATGAAATACCTTTCGTCTGGTAATACCAATTACTAAACAGAAGGTTTTATTATTTGCATAAATTAAAATTCTAATGCATTTAAGATATAAATGTTGTAAAATTATAAGTTGCATAAATAATTACTGAAGGTGAAAAAATGTTAAGTGTAAAATTACTATCATATACACAAGATCCTGAAAAACTTATAGCTTCAGCTGCTAAACTTTGTTATTCCCCGTCGACTATAGAGGAAACAAGAGAAAAATTGACTGATGAAAACGTAAAATCTTTCGTAAAAATGCTTGCAAAAATAGGTCATGAAAGTCCCATAGAACATGCAAGTTTTACTTTTGGCATAGAAGGAGTATCAAGAGCACTCCTTGCACAAATTACAAGACACCGAATCGCCTCTTATAGCGTACAAAGTCAACGTTACGTTAAAGAAGTACAATTTGAATATATCGTACCGCCGGAAATAGAAAATATTAAGGAAGCAAAACAAGAATTCCTCAAGTCCATGCATGAGGCTCAAGATCACTACGACAATCTAACCGATATCCTACAAAATCATCATAAAGAAATAATGATTAAAAACGGTGTGGACGAAAAAACAGCTCAAAGACTATCCGAAAAACAAGCTATTGAAGATGCAAGATTCGTCCTTCCAAACGCATGTGAAACTAAAATAATATGTACATTTAACGCAAGAAGTTTACTCAACTTTTTTGCTCACAGATGCTGTAACAGAGCTCAGTGGGAAATAAGACAAGTTGCTACAGAAATGTTAAAACTAGTTATAAAAGTAGCACCAAATATATTTTATAACGCTGGTCCTGCATGCACCAGAGGAAGCTGCAGCGAAGGAAACATGACATGCGGAAAAATTTTAGAAGTAAGAGATATGTTTAAAAAAATAAAGGGGTAATTTAAGTGAAAGGGAAGCTAATAGTTATCGAGGGATTAGATGGAAGCGGTAAAAAAACCCAGACTAAACTCCTATATGAACACATAAAAAAAATAAATTCCAATACTACATACATTTCGTTTCCTGACTATGATAGTCCGTCCTCAGCTCTTATAAAAATGTATTTAAATTCGGAATTCGGAAATGATCCTTCGTCTGTAAACGCTTATGCGGCTTCATCGTTTTTCGCCATAGACAGATTCGCAAGTTATAAAAAAACATGGTCCAAATTATATCAAAACGGTCATATCATTATTGCTGACAGATATACTACTTCAAATCCTGTATACCAAATGTCCAAGCTTCCCGAACAGGATTGGAATAAATATTTGTCATGGTTATACGATTATGAATATAATAAACTAGAATTACCCATTCCAGACAAAGTAATTTTTCTAGACGTCCCTATAGAAATCTCACAATCACTTATGGAAAAAAGATATCTAGTTAATAATGGTAAAAAAGATTTACACGAAAATAACATAATATTTTTAAAAAAATGTAAAAAAATTTCGCAATTTGTTGCTAATTTTGATAATTGGCACATAATAAATTGTGTATCAAATGGGATTATTAAAAATAAGGAAGATATCCACAAAGAAATACTCAAAGCACTACCTGAGGAGATGCTCTTAATTGAATCTAGAATTTCGTCCCCCGAATATACAAGACAAACCCCGGATAAATAATATACTTAAAAATATTTATTCTATAAAGTCTGACGCCGCCTTTGGTACAATATATATATGGTCAGATGTTTTTAATACTAAAATATATAATTTTGAAGACGCTCTTATAGTAAGTTACGCCACTGAAACAATAAAATATGCTTTCCCCTTTACTCAAAAAGACCCTAAACATATTATAGACCTTATGATTCTCAATCATAAAAAATTTAATCCACAAACCCCTTTTTCATTTACCGGACTATTGGAAAAGGAAATTGAATACCTAGAAAAAGAGTTTCCAAACATGTTTGTATTTATCCCTAGAAGAGGAATGTGGGAATATATATATTCTTGTGATGACCTTTCTACCCTTTCCGGTAAAAAATATCACAGTAAACGAAATCATATCAATAATTTTAAAAAATTATATACATTTGAATATGAAAAAATAAAAAATGAAAATATCTTAGATTGTCATGAATTTATTCAAAAGTGGTTTAAAATAAACGGTAATATTAAGCCCGAAAAATTTGCAATATGTAAATCTCTGGATTATTATGAAAAACTCAATTTTTTAGGTGCAGTAATAAAAGTAAACGGAAAAATTATAGCACTAACTCTAGGAGAACAAATAAACTCAGATACTTTCATAATACATTTTGAAAAAGCCCTTAAATCTTATAGTGGCTCTTACAGTATAATAAATTACGAATTTTCCAAAACATTATATGCCCTTGGTTTTAAATACATAAATAGAGAAGAAGACCTTGATATTCCGGGTCTTAGAAAATCTAAACTGTCTTATAATCCGTTGATGTTAATTAAAAAATATGACGCAATTTTAAGTGAGTGATAATAATATGATTTTTAAAACAGCTGATGGTTCTATGAGAGAAGAAATTATTGAAAATATGAAAATAGGCTTTGAAGAACCTGACAGCTGTGTAAGATTTTTCTTCGATAATAAAGTTGATCTTAATAATTGTATTGTTTGCATAGACGACAATAAGATAATCTCTTCACTTCATATTATACCCACTAAAATATATGGAGAAAATGGTCCTATTCCTGTTGATTATATATACGCTGCTACTACTTTACCTGAATATAGATCCAAAGGATATATGTCCAAACTTATAGAAAGTTCAAATAAAATTTCATACTTAAGAGGTAGCAGAGCTTCCATACTGATACCCGCTAATAAAGGTCTGTTCAATTTCTATAATAAATTAGGATATAAGACTTTCTATAAATATAAAAAAATTACCATAAGTAACTCAAAAATGAAAAGTTTTGTAAAAAAATATGGTATTTCTTTTAGCAGCTTTTCCTTTGAAAATGTATTCAATACATATCTTAAAAATCATTCTAATTTAGGTGACACCGTATGGAGTAAATCAGATATAGAATATGCTTTTAATATGAATGAATTTTTAGACGGAATAAATGTTTACACAAATGACGGATATGCTATATGCTATATCCAAAAGCAAAACACTGTAAAAATAGCAGAATTTTCAACCATTCCTTCTGACGTATACAATTTGCTTGGTAATATATACTATAGACTTCCAAATTACAGTTTTTACGAAATTATTCTGCCTACAAATTATAATCATATAAATATTAACGGTGAAATATTTAATCATGGACTAATTAAACCTTATACATCAGAACTAAAATATTTTATAAAAAAAATATCCAACAGTACTTGCGATCCTTATTTCAGCTTTACATTGGAATAGTATTTAAATTATTCGATTAATATATAAAAACCAAATCTACCCGATGTAAAGTCGGGCAGATTTGATCATATACCTTTTTATTCGGCACTACTTAAATATTCCCTTAAAGTTCTAACATGCTCAGATTCAGTGTTTAATACATAGATATTTTCAAAATTAGTCTCCTTATAAAAGAGTTGAATATATTTTTTCAAAGGAATAGCTGAAAATACTGCCAATTCTGGTTTATAGCCTTGGTCCTTCTTATATCTTATCTCATAGGTTAAATCTGCTACCATAATTTTTCCATTTACAGGACTAATATAAAGGTTTGCCACATGTTCTTGGCCAAAAATTATAAAATAATTTTTTATCTTCCAGCTACTCAACTCATTTGCTACACAACAAGCAAAGTTACGGCAAACACCTTTGTGATATTTGTTAACCATATCACATGACACCGATTTAAAATTTGCTTCCCACCCTCCATCAAGTTTATCTACCATTTTATCTATCTTATTAATTGCAAAATCTTTGTCATATTGACATTTACCCGCCATAACTTTAAACCATATTTCAAAACATACTTCTTGACCTAAAGGAGTCAGTTCCCATGCAGAAATTGTCGGCAAAATCCACAAAGCACTAAAACTAATCGTCCATAACATTATAATAATTTAAATATATAAATATGATAATATTAATTTAACAAAAAATCAATAGTCATACTGACAAAAATATTTGTAAAAAATTTACAATCATTATTTTAAATATTTTTCATATAAATTTTTTATGGTAAGTAATTTATATGAGGTGAAATAATTATGTCAATAGTATACTTAAATAATTTTATAAACGACACTTGCAATTATAGCGGAGGTGGAGACTCGAAATATTACATAAATCTTATAATAGACGAGATTATCCCATATTTAGATAC
>CAQBRY010000027.1:0-17150 GCA_948762645.1 uncultured Eubacteriales bacterium
TTCCTCTACAGGAGCTGCTAAAGCCTGTGCACTGGTTATTCCGGAACTTAAGGGAAAACTTACCGGAGCCTGTTTTAGAGTACCAACTTTGAATGTTTCAGTTGTAGATTTAACATGCAGACTAAAAAAACCTACTTCATATGATGAAATATGCAATACTATAAAATCTGCATCTGAAGGCGACATGAAGGGTATTATCGGATATACTGATGAATTAGTAGTATCGTCAGACTTCTATTCCGATCCAAGAACCTCTATATTTGATTCAAGAGCAGGTATAATGCTTAATGAAAATTTTGTAAAACTTGTTTCTTGGTACGACAACGAATGGGGATACAGCAGTAAAGTATTAGATCTTATTTCACATATGTATAAAATTGATAGCAAATAATTAATATTGCACTTCAAATTTTTACTCTCTTCATTTCTATATATTCTTAAAATTTAAAGTAAATAATTAAAGATCCTTCCAATAAATTGGAGGGATCTAATATTTTGTATATTACTTTATATCTTTTATAGCTTTTAAGAAATTTTGTTCTTCATTTCCTGTAAGATGCCCAGAACATGAACTCATAGTTGACTGGGCCGATCCTTGCATGTCTGAACAATCCGAAAAAATTAAAAAAAGTTTTCCTCTTTTTACTTTCTTAAGCTGATATTCCTTAGCGGCTTTTGCTGGATCATTTTTCGCCATGTTTTCAATTTCAGATACTTGGTCATTATTTGAACCTAAAAACATATACGGCATATACAATACTTCCTTTCATATAAAAAAACTATTAATATCAACAAAATGTATTATAACATATATACATATATATCAATAGATTGATAATTTTTTTATGAAAAATAACATATATTAACATTTGTAAATATATTTATCATAAAATAAAAAATACTATTTATTAATTTAAAATCAATAAATAGCATTCATCTTTAAACATCAAAAAACTACTGATGGAGCTGGTGAGCGGATTTGAACCGCTGACCTGCTGATTACGAATCAGCTGCTCTACCAACTGAGCCACACCAGCTAAAAGCAATTCCTTAAAAATTATATATTAAATATAAAAAAATAGTCAAGGGGATATCCAAATATTTTTATATTAATAATTAAATTTTTCTGGAAAAGAAATTCCTATCTTCTAATAACTTATCTATTGTATCAAACCCTAGTTTATTTAGCAGCTTAATTACGTATAAATTATCTATTGGAGTGGCATATTCAGACTCGCTTCCATAAATATTTACATTTTTTCTTCCTAATTCCTTATCAGTAATAGTACGAGGCCCTCCTACACATCCACCTACACACCCCATTCCTTCAAAAAAATTTTCATTTACTTTTCCATCGATAAGTTCCTGCAGAAGTTCTTTACACTCTATCGGTCCTTGAGCTACTCTATATTTTAATTTTATTCCGTCTTGCTTCCTTATTTTAGACAAAGTCCTGTTTACAGCTTCACTCACACCCCCAGACCTAGCATAAATTCTTCCCGCTTCCGATGAATGTTCTTTATCAATATCCGATAAATTTTTTAGATTTATATTCATTAAACCAAATATTTGGTTAACTTCCTGAAATGTGAGCACGTAATCAATAGCATCCTTTATATCCGGCTCTCTTGCTTCTGCCTTTTTGGCAAGGCAAGGTCCTATAAATACTGTAACTGCCTGAGGAACAAGCTTTTTTACAACTCGTCCACATGCTATCATTGGAGAAACTGACGGAGGAATGTGAGGAATAAGGGTACTATAAATTTTTTTGATCATTTTAATCCATACTGGACAGCAACAACTTGTGAGTTGAAAATCAGATTCTTTTTTTATATTTTTGTCAAATTCTAGCGCTTCTTTAAGAGTTAATATATCTGCAAACAATGCAACCTCTACCATTCCTTCAAATCCCATCTTTTTAAAAGCACAGCGTAATTTACCCGGCGTTATATCACTACCGAACTGGCCAATAAAAGCAGGAGCTATTAGCGCATATACAGGTCTATTATTTAAACGTATGGTATTTAATACGGGAATAATATCTTTACTAGGCTTAAATCTATTTTTTTCGCAAACTTCTATACATCTTCCGCAACCAATACATTTATCTTTTTCGATATATATATTTCCGTCATCACTTATTTTTAAAGCGTCAAAATCACAGGACTTAATACATTTTGAATGCTTATTAAAACTGCAGTCGCACTTCTCCCATTTTAGTACAGGAGCATATTTTTCAGGATGTAAAATACAATCTAAATGATATTCTTCGTTCTTGCTGCTGCCCTTTAAAAAGTTTAACTTTTCTTCTATATCTTCATCATTCATATGCTCTAAAATTTCTTCATATAATTCCTCAAAAGTTTTCTTTTTAACCGGCATATATTCTACATCCTTCTTAACTTATTTTAAGAATATAAATTTAGAATTCTTAATATCAACTATTATTTACAAAATTCTAATTTTTATAACCATTTGGATTGTTTAATTGGAATCTCCAAGTATCCTTGCACATACGTTCTAAATCATATTTTGTCTCCCAGCCAAGATCCCTTTTTGCTTTCTCCACGTTTGCATAACATGACGCTACATCTCCGCTTCGTCTATTTCCAATCTCATAGTTTACTTTACAATTATTTACTCTCTCAAACGTATTTACCAGTTCTAAAACACTATTTCCTTTTCCCGTTCCTAAATTAAAACAGTCCAGTACCCCGCTTTTACTATCATCTATCTTCCCAATAGCCTTTACGTGGCCTAACGCAAGATCTACAACATGTATATAATCCCTTATACAAGTTCCGTCTGGAGTATCATAGTCGTTTCCAAAAATAGTCAGCTTTGGAAGACGCCCGATTGCTACTCTTGATATAAACGGCATTATATTATTCGGTATTCCATTTGGATCTTCCCCTATCATACCGCTTTCATGTGCTCCTATTGGGTTAAAATATCTTAAAAGTAAAATTCTCCAGTCCTTATCTGAATAGTACAAATCAGACAATATTTGTTCAGAGAAATATTTGGTCCTGCCGTATGGATTTGTTACGTTTCCAGTATTCATATCTTCGAGGTAAGGAACTTTATTATCCCCATAAACTGTTGCGGAAGAACTAAATATCATTTTTTTTACATTAAATTTTTTCATCACTTCCAATAAGTTAATAATTCCAAAAATATTATTATCGTAATAGCTAAGGGGGTCCTTAACAGACTCCCCTACCGCTTTAAGAGCTGCAAAATGTATTACGCAGTAAATATCATATTTTGAAAATATCTCAAAAAGTCTATCTTTATCTCGAACATCACAGTTAAAAGAAATTATCTTTTTACCCGTAATTTTATTAACTCTATTAATTGATTCAGGCACACTATTTGAATAATTATCTATAGATATAACATTATATCCTGAATTCAAAAGTTCGACGCAGGTGTGACTGCCAATGTATCCTGCTCCGCCTGTAACTAATACATTTTTCATTTTCTATCCTCCATCATAAACTTACTCCTTATCAATCAAACATACGCTATGAGCGGATATTCCTTCTAATCGACCTGTAAATCCTAATTTTTCTTCCGTAGTTGCCTTTATATTTATACATTCAATATCTGTGCAGCATATTCTGCTTATATTTTCCCTCATACTATCAATATATCTATTTAGTTTGGGTCTCTGTGCTATTATTGTACTATCTATATTGCAAATTCTATATCCACTTTTATACAGATGGTTACAAACTTCTTTAAGCAAAATCAAGCTGTCAATTCCTTTGAAGTTATCGTCATTATCAGGAAATAGTTTTCCAATATCGCCCATACAAGCCGCCCCAAGAAGACTATCAATTATTGCATGAACTAAAACGTCTGCATCGGAATGACCCAAAAGGCCCGTCTCATGATCTATTTTTACTCCGCCTAATATAAGATCTCTTCCCTGTACTAACTTATGAACATCATATCCATGTTCTACTCTCATAGATTATCCTCCAAGTTAAAAAGTTTCAAACTGTTTTTCCTTGTAATATTCAGAACTTCCTTAGCAGAAATATTTTTAATATCTGCAATCTTATCCGCAACATATTTAATATACGAAGATTTACATCTCTTACCCCTATATGGAACGGGTGACAAATACGGAGCATCTGTTTCAAGTAAAATAGATTCAAGAGGTATATTTTTCACAACATTGATTAACTCTCCGGCATTTTTAAACGTAATAATTCCGCCTACTCCTATAAACATGCCCAAACCTATTAATTCTTTTGCCATTTCCAAGTTTCCTGAAAAACAGTGTATTAACCCCTTAGGACGATATTTTTTAATTATTTCAAGTGTATCGCTGTGGGCTTGTCTATCATGCACAACTATTGGCAAATTATATTTTTTAGATAATTTTATTTGTTTTATAAACACGTCTTTTTGCAAATTACTATTACTTGACGAGTAATAATAATCTAAACCTATTTCGCCAATCCCCACGACTTTATTATTAATCAATAAATTTTCTAGTTCTCCAATAAAGTCGTAATTAAAATTATCTGCATTTTCAGGATGTATGCCTATCGTTGCTAAACAATAAGAATATTTTTTAGATATGTCTATACATTCTTTAGAAGTTAAAATATCAGAACCGGAATTTATTATTTTATATACTCCCTCACTTGGTAATAATTCCAGTAATTCTTCCCTATTCGCATTGAATGCTTCGTCATAGTAATGTGCGTGGCAGTCAAATATTAGTCTTTCCATTTCTTTACCTTATCTTACTTCCCACAGGAATTTCATCAACAAATATTACCTTTACATCATCCTCACTGCAATCAGCAGCTAAAATCATTCCATGACTTTCAACCCCGCAAAGTTTTACAGGTTTTAAGTTTGAAACTATAACAACATGTCTACCAATTAACTGTTCAGGAGAGTAATAATTAGAGATACCCGATGCAATTGTTCTAGTATTTTTGCCATCATTTACTGTAAGTTTTAAAAGCTTCTTTGATTTCTTTATATGTTCACAATTTTCTATTTTAACTACTTTTAAATCTACCTTACAAAAATCTTCTATATCTATTAATTTAACAATATTATCATTATTATTTTCATCTTTATTTTCAATTATTTTATTTAACTCTTCTATTTCCTTATCAACATCTATTCTGGGAAATAGTAGTTCTTCTTTCTTAACCTTAAATCCTAAAGGAAGCATACCCCACTTTGAAGATGATTCCCATTTACAAATATCTTCTTTTGCTCCTAATTGATGCTGAATTTTCTTAGATGAATCAGGCATAAACGGAAACAATAATATAGATATTATTCTTAAACATTCGCAAAGATTATATAGTACCGTTGAAAGTCTTGACTTACTCTCTTCTTCTTTTGCTAATTTCCACGGCATATTTTCATCTATATACTTATTAGACTTCGAAACAAGAAGCCATATTTTATCAAGAGCAGCAGAAAAATGAAAATTATCCATGTGCTTCTGATACTCCGACTGTAACGATTTTGCCATATTTATCAAATCATTGTCTATATTACTAAATTCGGAGTTTTCTAAGATACATCCATCGAAATACTTTTCAATCATAGCTACACTTCTGGATAATAAATTCCCCAAATCATTTGCCAAATCAAAATTTATCCTATTAATAAGAGATTCGTTAGTAAATGTACCGTCAGATCCAAACGGAATCTCTCTCATTAAAAAATATCTTATTGAATCTACTCCATAACGCTTACAAAGTATATTGGGATCTATAACGTTTCCCTTAGATTTTGACATCTTTCCCCCGTCTCCAAAAAGAAGCCATCCATGTCCAAAAATCCTCTTAGGAAGCGGCAAATCAAGCGCCATAAGTATCGCAGGCCATATTACCGCGTGAAACCTTACTATCTCCTTACCTACAAAATGTACGTCTGCAGGCCAATATTTTTTATAATCACTATCATCTTCACTTCCATACCCTTGAGCTGTAATATAGTTCGTCAAAGCATCAAGCCATACGTATACAACATGGTCTTTATCGAAATTAACAGGTATTCCCCACTTAAAACTCGTACGACTTACACACAAATCATCAAGTCCGTCTTCAATAAACTTAATCATCTCGTTTTTACGACTTTCAGGCTGTATAAAATTAGGATTTTCTTCATATAACTTCAAAAGTTTCTCTGAATATTTGGAAAGTTTGAAAAAATATGATTCTTCCTCTTCTTTTTTCACCTCTCTACCGCAATCAGGACATTTTCCGTCCTTTGCCTGAACATCAGTAAAAAAACTCTCGCAGGGAGTACAATACCACCCACTATATTTTCCTTTATATATCTCACCTTTTTTATAAAGATCATCAAAAATCTTTTGTACTGCCTTTTTATGATAGTCGTCTGTCGTCCTTATAAATTTATCATATGATATTCCCAGCAATTTCCATAATCTCTTAAAGTTATCAACTATTGGGTCTATATAATCTTTTGGAGCAAGTCCTTCTTTTTGTGCATTTAATTCTATTTTTTGCCCATGTTCATCTGTACCTGTTAAAAACATTACATCAAAACCCTGCATCCTCTTGTACCTTGCCATTACATCTGCTGCAACTGTACTGTAGCTGTGTCCTAAATGTGCTTGTCCTGAAGGATAGTATATGGGAGTTGTTATATAATATGTGTTTCTCAATTTTTTCACTCCTGTAATTTTATTATACCTAGTAATTATACACACAATTGCAATTAATTCAATTTCTGACTTGCTTATTTAATAAACATTTTTTCCAAATATTTATATTACTCCTACATTCATATATTAACATCTATTTGAGACTTTGAATAAAATAATACTACAAACATAAGTAGGTGTTTATAATGCAAAAAAATAAAATCCAAAGGGCATTTTATATCATATCTATCTTAGTAATACCTTTTATTCTTTGTTCATGCTCAAATAAAAATTCTAATAAAAAAGTTAAATTAAATGAAGTTACTAGGTCTATTTTTTATTGTCCACAATATCTAGCCATAGAACTTGGATATTTTAAAGATGAAAACATTTCTATAGACCTTACAACATCAAACGGTTCGGATAAAACTATGACATCTATTCTTTCTTCACAGTCAGATATAGGTTTGCTAGGCCCTGAAACCGCTATATATGTATATAATCAAGGAAGAACAAATTTTGCAGTTTTATTCGCCCAGCTTACAAAAAGAGATGGTAGCCTAATAGTGGGGCACGACAAAACTGATTTTTCATGGGATGACCTGAAAAACAAAAAAATAATTTCCGGACGTAAAGGTGGATTACCTGAAATGACTTTAAACTACGTTTTAAAAAATAACGGTCTTATAAAATCTCAAGATACAGAACTAATTACTAATATACAGCTTGATTTAGTAGGGACAGCTTTTACTAAGTCTATGGCAGATTATGTATGTTTATTTGAACCCACAGCTTCAATTATTCAAAAAGAAAAAAAGGGATTTATATTAAGACCAATTGGAAAAGAAATAGAGGAAATTCCATATACTTGCTATTGCTGCAGTAAAAAATACTTAAAAGAAAATTCGGAAGTTATTCAAGGCTTTACTAACGCAATATATAAAGCTCAAATATTTATGAAAAATTCCTCTCCACAAGAAATAGCTAAAATCATTGAAAATTACTTTCCAGATACAGAAACAGATATATTAATATCTTCTATCCAAAACTATATGGAGTATGATGTGTGGGCAAGTTCCCCGATGATATCAAAATCCTCTTTTGAACTTCTTAAAAAAATTATGTATGAATCTGATCAATTAAATTCAGATGTTGAATTTGAAAAAATTATTAACAACTCTTTTGCGAAAAAATCTGTTCAAAATCTAGCCTAAATAAAAATTTGTGAACTTACAAGCAAAGAAAGGAGATACATAAAGTGCCTTGTAATAAAAAAATTATTAGTCTTAAAAACGTAAGCATGAACTATCACACTCTTTCCAAAGAAACTTTTGCACTGAATAATATATCTTTTGATGTTCACGATAAAGAGTTTGTTACCATATTAGGCCCAAGTGGATGCGGAAAAAGTACGATACTTTCTTTAATATCCGGTATGATTAAACCTTCAAAAGGAAATATATATATAAATAGCAAACACATAGATTTGTGTAACTCTACAGTTGCATACATGCTTCAAAGAGACAATTTGCTGGAATGGAGAACTATTAAGCAAAACGTCCTACTCGGACTTGAAATTAAAAAAAATCTTTGTAAAGAATCTATGCAGTATGCTCTAAACCTTTTAAAAACATATGGATTAGAGGATTTTATAGACTATTATCCAAGTCAGCTTTCAGGCGGTATGAGACAAAAAGTAGCACTGATAAGAACTCTTGCCATAAACCCTCAGGTACTTCTTCTTGACGAACCATTTTCAGCTCTTGACTATCAAACCAGAATCTCGATATCTGAAGAAATAAAGGAAATTATACATAAAGAAAAAAAGACGTCTATATTAGTAAGTCATGACATTGCAGAAGCTATCTGTCTTTCAGACAGGGTTATTATTCTATCTAAACGTCCTAGCAAAGTTAAGAAAATAATAAATATTAAGTTTAAATTAAATAATTTAACATCTATCCAAAAAAGAAAAGAACCCGGTTTCCAAAAATATTTTGACGAAATTTGGCAGGAGATGAATGACAGTGAATAAAGAAAATACGAATTTTACAAACGAACATTATATATTCTTAAAAAAATATAAAAGAAAAAAATTTTTAATAACTTTTTTTCAATTTATCATATTTGCCTTATTTATATTTTTATGGGAACTTCTTTCAAGATACAATATAATCGACCCATTTTTACTTAGTTCTCCATCAAGAATATTTCAAACTATTATCACCTTGAATAATACAGGAGAATTATGGTCCAATATTTTTTACACTTTATGCGAAACGATAGTAGGATTTCTCCTGGGTACTATAATTGGTATATTAATAGCTATACTGCTTTGGTGGTTTGAATTTATACAAAAAATTTCTGAACCATATCTTGTAATATTTAACGCCCTGCCTAAAGTAGCTCTGGGACCTATAATTATAGTGTGGATGGGATCTGGGGCAAAATCTATAATTACTATGGCTTTGCTCATATCTGTTATAGTATCGACAATTAATATGCTGTCAGGATTTCAAAACGTTGACAACGAAAAACTATTATTAATGAAGTCTTTCGGTGCTACCAAAATACAAATACTTAAAAAAATAATACTTCCATATAACGTCTCGAATATAATATCTACATTAAAAATAAATGTGGGGATGTCCCTTATCGGCGTCATCACAGGCGAATTTTTAGTTGCAACTAAAGGTATTGGGTATCTTATAATATATGGGGGACAAATTTTTAACCTCGACCTTGTAATGACAGGAATATTTATTTTAGCTGTAATAGCGTCATTAATGTATATAGGAATATCAAAAATAGAATCAAAATACAAATAATATCTTACTTTATAAATTGATATATACATATATTAAAACAGTTACTAAAACATATAGTATCTGTTTTATGTTTTATTTTTTTGCAAAATAATATAAAATTAGATATTATAGTATATAATATTCTATATTTCTTAAAGATAACCATTATAGTATTTTTATTAATGAAAATCTTATAGTATAAAATGAAGGTGAAAAATGTGAGAATAGGAATTATAGGATCAGAAAATTTAAATATATCAGTAGACAGATTTATACCGCCATATGCCTCTTACATCCTAACAGGAGATGGTGAAGGCATAAATAAAAATGTAGAAAAATACGCTCGTGAACATAATCTACCGGTAAACGTTTTTAAACCCGACTTCCAAAAGTTCGGACAAAATGCTCAAATTATAAGAAATAAACATCTATCCGTACAAGCTGAAATGGTGATCATAATATGGGATGGAAAATCAAATATACTCAGGACAACTATAGAATACGCCAAAAATATAAGAAAACAAATAAAAGTATTTTTAATAAAAAATTAGAAGGGATATTATAAATGTACGACGCTTGGGAAACACTTGAAAATAATTGTTTGGCATGTCAAAAATGTCCTCTTTGGGAAACCAGAACTAACGTTGTCTTTGGAGAAGGTAACATCAATTCTAAAGTTATGTTTGTAGGAGAAGGACCCGGAGAACAAGAAGATCTGCAAGGCAAACCTTTTGTTGGCAGATCCGGAAAACTGCTTGATAAAATGCTTGAAGAAATCGGTCTTAGCCGAAAAAAAAATATATACATTGCCAATATAGTAAAATGCAGACCTCCTAAAAACAGAGATCCTTTACCTGAAGAACAGAGACAATGTATGGATTGGCTAAGAAGTCAATTTGTATTGATCAATCCCAAAATAATTGTAACGCTCGGAAGAATCGCAGCTACATCTATGATAAAACCAGATTTAAAAATAACAAAAGAACACGGCTCTATTTATAAGAAAAAAGATATATTTATGGTACCTACATTCCATCCGGCAGCATTATTAAGGGATCCATCAAAAATGATCTTAGCTAAACAAGACTTTATTAAACTTAAGAATTTAATTGACCACAACAATGCAATTTAAAATACAAATGAGGAAACATTTTTATTATGCAAATAAATATATGTACAATAACCGATGTTTACGATGTATATTACTTGATCTGTGAACTTGAAGAAACACAATTTGATTTTAAAAAGTTTAAAAAAATATTCAACGATAAACTAGAAAATGAAAAAAATTATTTCATCTTGGCTAAAAATGATAATAATGCAATAGGATTTCTAAATTTAAGCATAGACTACCAACTTCATCATAAAAATAAAGTAGCCACAATAGAAGAATTAATAGTAAGCTATAAATTTAGAAATAATGGTATAGGAAAATTACTGATAAATAACGCTATAAAATATGCTAAAAATAATAATTGTGAACTTATTGAATTAACAAGTAATTTTTCTCGGGAAAAAGCTCATAATTTTTACATAAAAAACGGTTTTAAAAAAATTAGCTATAAATTCAAAATGGACTTATAATAAATTCATTTAGATAAATTATTGACTATAAAAAATACGCTTGATATCATTTCAAGCGTATTAATATTTATATAATTATAATATTTTAGTTACGTCTTCTGGAAATTAAAATAAGCCTTAAAAGAGATATTATAGCAGTAAATGCCGCTGCAACATATGTTAGAGCAGCTGCTTTTAATACTTCTTTTGCTCCTTTTAATTCCTCTTCATTTAGCATATTTGCATTTTGAAGTGAAAGCACAGCGCGTTTACTTGCGTTAATTTCTACCGGTAATGTTATTATCTGAAAAACTACGGCTAAACTAAATAAAATAATTCCTAAATTCACTATAAAATTATATTGTACCGGAAGAAGAAGCCCTATAAATACAAGAGGCATTGCTAAATTTGAACCTAACTGAGTAATAGGAACCAAAAGCTGCCTAATCTTTATCGGAGTATATCCTTGAGCATTTTGTACTGCATGACCTGCTTCATGAGCAGCTACCCCAACTGCTGACACAGAATTATTTGAGTAAACGGGATCAGATAAAAATATTGTATTTTGCGATGGATTAAAGTTGTCATTTAAATTTCCTTTTATATGTTTTATTGGAATATCATATATATCATTATATGATAATACCTGTTGTGCTGATTGCATTCCTGTTATGTTTCTTGAAGTTTTTATTTTGGAATACTTACTAAAAGTATTTTGAACTTTAAAGTGAGCATACATAGAAATTCCTAATGTTATTAACATATAAATAATGTAACTTGAATCGTAATAATAATTAAATATCATAATCTTTCATCCCCCAAAAATTCATTTTTTGATATTCTATGTCCTCTTATAAATTCTTCTGCACTAATTCTTTTTTTGCCTTCCAGCTGTACTTCTACAAGCTCAATCGACGTTCCTCCGCCACAACTTATAACTAAAGGATTTATACTTAATATTTCACCAGGTACATTAGAAGGTATATTAGATACCCTGGCTCTATAAACTTTTAATAGTTTATTTTTTTTAATGTACGTATATGCCACCGGCCAAGGATTCATTCCTCTTATTAAATTAAAAATATCTTTTGAAGATTTATTCCAGTCTATTTTTCCGTCTGATTTCTTTATTATACCAGTATAACTAGCTAATGATTCATCTTGTCTAATCCCATTTATACTTCCACTTTCTAATAGTCTGATTGTCTCTATCAATAAATCCGCACCTATATGAGACATCTTTTTAAATAAACTCTCCGAATTATCCTCATCTAATATCTCTACCTCTTTCCTTAAAAGTATATCTCCTGTATCCAGACCTTCATCCATAAACATCGTTGTAACGCCTGTTATTTTTTCGCCGTTAATTATACTCCACTGAATAGGAGCCGCCCCACGGTACTTAGGAAGTAAAGAACCATGAACATTTATACAGCCATACTTTGGTATATTTAAAATCTCTTTCGGAAGAATTTTTCCATAAGCAACTACAACTATTACGTCTGGGTTAAGAGCCTTTATAGTACCTATTACTTCATTATCTTTTAACGTTTTAGGTTGGTAAACTTTTATATTACTTTCCAAAGCACAAAATTTTACAGGTGAAAATGTCAATTTATGCTGACTTCTCCCCACAGGTTTATCTGGTTGAGTAAATATTCCTAAAATATTATGTCCACAATCAATCAATTTTTTTAAAGTTGGGACTGCAAAATCCGGTGTACCCATAAAAATTATTTTCATCTTTATTTCTCCATAAAAACAAATCTCTATTATATAATAAAACATCCCACTGGATTTTTCCAGTAGGAATAAGTTTATATAAATTATAATTTTAAATCTAAAAGAAAATTAATATTTTTTTAATTAAAATGATAAATAAAATTTGACGATAAATATTTTTAATTCTCTAATTCTATATTAAATGCCTTCATTATTAAACTTTTATCTGTGATATTACTATTTTGTCTAAAATATTTTGACAAAATTTTCTGAGCATCTAAAGAACCATATTTCGCTATTTTTCCATCAATAAAGGAAATTAAATCATTTTTCACAAAACTTAATTTTTCCTTACCATTTTTAGTTAAAGGGTTTTTATGAGAATTAATGTATTCATTACACTTTGATTTCATATTCTTATATTGTTTAACCCATTCGTTACACTTAAGATCTATATCTTTTTTTACTTTTTCAATTAAATCCTTCTTTAAATAATTTGCGTATTTTTCAAGTGCTTGGTTACGCAACTTATCTTCAACATCCCTATCAAAAAAAATTTTTTCGTATTCTTTGAATGACTCCTGTTCCTTTCTTAAATTAGCAAATTTTAATTTTTGTTCCTTTAATTTTTTTTCGATTCCATTAATTCTCTTTTCCTTATTATTTTTGCTTTGTTCAATATTAGCATTATAATTATCAATGCTTGATTCTATTTTACGGATAGTGAGATCCATGTTACTAATATCCTCTTGACTATTCTCCAGCAACTGAGCAGAGGAGTCTAAATTCTTTTTACTGGTTTCCATTAACTTCCAATTATTAGTCTTTTTAGCCATATTATATTCATTCCGAATCTTTTTAACACTATTTTCTAAAGAAGAAAAATCTTTTAACCTGTTATCCCGCTTAAATTTTAAATTACTTAACCTATACTTACATTCTGAAATTTCTGTTTCGTATCGCTTAATATCCTCTTCGTCTTTAATCGCCTCAATTTTATACTCAAGACTAATTATATAACTCTGACATACATTAGCATCATGCTGAACCTCCAAAAATCTATCATATATAGACATAATCTCATCTAATTCTTTTTTAAATTCAGATTCTTCAAAAGAAATAACCTTATTTTTACTAAATGAATCAGATAAACATTTTTTTATATTTTTTTTAACATTAGGAATATCATTGGTTAATATAGGAAATATTATATTATTAAACTCCTTTTTTCCTGATTTTTTCGTATCCCCTTTCTGAATAGCTGAACATTTAGTCATAAGTGCATCTAGCCCTTTTCCCATAAATATCACATCCATGCTTTAATTAAAAGTTACAATCATCATTATACTACCCCCTTTTGATTTTTGTCAACTATAAATAAAAAATTTATATTTATTTACACTGAATTATTAAAGTTTTACATTTCCAGATATCACACGTGATTTAAATAGTATTCCATCTAAATGATCAATTTCATGGCAAAGAGCTCTTGCCTTAAGTGCTCTACCACATATTTCTATATCTTCTCCAAACCTATTTTTTGCATTAACCTTTACAATCATAGGTCTTAATGTTATTCCCCATTGTCCGGGACAAGATAAACATCCTTCTTGTTCCCTCTGTTCTCCGCTCGATTCAACAATCTTTGGATTAACCATTTCAACCAGTCCATCACCAGTGTCTACTACTGCTACTCTCCTAAGTATCCCTACCTGCGGTGCTGCAAGGCCAACTCCGCCTGACTTATACATAGTCTCTTTCATATCGTTTAACAATTCATGTAGCCTTTCATCGAACTTATCTACTTCCCTACATTTTTTTGTCAATATTTCATCGCCTTCATAAACTATCTTCCTTATTGCCATAATTTCAAACACCCCTATTATAATATTGATTCCGGATTAATATCTATAAATACATTTACATTACTAATTTTAATACTTTTTTCTGAATTTTCAAAAACTTCTCTTAAGATTTCTCTAAATTTTTTACTTTCTCTACATTTTATAACCATTTTATATCTATATTTGTCACCAATTTTTTTTATATTTGCAGAAATAGGATTATATATCCTGATAGGTAATTTTTCTTTTTTACTGTCAATCACTTTACATAAAATTTCGAAAAACCTCTCAGAATATCTTTTTACATTATACTCTTTCTTCCCAACAAATCCTATTATACATATATCACAAAACGGTGGATACAGTAAAGTTTTTCTAATGGCTAATTCAGACCTGTAGAACGCCTTATAGTCTTGCTTTGAAGCTAATTTTATCACTTCATTTTCCGGTTCATAAGATTGTATTAAAGCCACTCCGGGTAAAATATCTCTGCCTGAACGTCCGACAACTTGAGTAATTAATGAAAATGTTTTTTCATAACTTCTAAAATCATTGTTCCACAACATACTATCTACAGATAAAACTCCAACTAACGTAACTTTAGGAAAATTAAATCCTTTGGCTATCATTTGTGTTCCTATCATTATATCATAGTTTCCTAATGAAAATTCATTAAATATATCTTCATACTTTTTTGACATTATTATATCTGAATCAACTCTCAATATCCTAGCACTAGGGAAAATATTATTTAATATCTCCTCAACTTTCTGCGTACCTAGTCCAGAATATAACATACATGAATCTCCACATTCAGGACACACTTCTATAAACTTTGTTGAATACCCACAATAATGACACATTAGTCTTTTGTTATCTAAGTGATAATTTAAAGAAATATTGCAATTAGGACACACTAAAACTTCTCCACATTTCCTGCATCTAGCAAAAGTGTGATATCCTCTTCTGTTAATAAGAATAGCAGATTGCTGATGGCATTTCAAATTATCATCCATAAGTTTTACAAGCCTGGAGCTAAAAGGAGTTGTGTTTCCCTTTTTAAACTCTAAATTCATATCTACTACTTCTACCTTAGGCAAACTTAAATTATTGTACCTCTTATCCAAAGTATAGAGGTTATATTTACCCGTTTGAGATAAAAAATAACTTTCAATAGAAGGCGTTGCAGAACACAGTACCAACATACTTTTATTATATTTTGATCTAAATTTTGCTATGTCTTTTGCATTAAATCTTGGGGTGAATTCTGACTTATATGTATGTTCCTGCTCTTCGTCTATTACGATCAAACCCAAATTATTAATCGGCGAAAATACAGACATTCTTGTCCCAACCACTATCTTAACTTTTCCATTCTTTATACGTTTCCATTCCTCAAATCTTTGTAGATACGATAAGCCACTATGCATAATTGCTACATCTTCGCCATACCTAGATTTAAATAACCTGATAACTTGCGCTGTAAGACAAATCTCAGGAACCATATATATAATTCCTTTGTTTCCAGATAATACATAATCCATTAATTTTAAAAGTATTAACGTCTTTCCACTGCCCGTAATACCATGAAGTAAATTCAAAGAAACATCCGTCAAATTCTTACACAACTGCTTATATATTTTATCTTGATCATCAGTTAAAATAATAGGATCGTTTTTTATATGTAATCTATCATTTACGAAAGTATCATTAATATTACTTCCTACTACTTTTTCAAAATACTCTATTAAACCACCTTTAACAAGATTTTTTATAACTGCTTGCGTACATCCCGTAAAATATATTAGCTCCTTAACAGACGCATATTCAGTATCCTCTAAGAATTCAAGTATAATCTTTTGCTTTTTGGTTATTTTACGGTTTATAATATTATAATTTTCTCTAATTTTAACATACTTACAAATTCTTTCTCCAATATATTTAGTACTTCCTATAGTAATAATTTCTTTGTCTAAAAGTCCATATATAATATCGGCTTTAACTTTACGCTTTTTATTACTAATAATACTATCCATAAATTCTATTTCTTCCAAACACAAATTTTCTTTTTCAATCTTATACTTATATTGGTCAACTTTAAATTTAAAGTTAGACTTTTTATCTATGTTAGATGGAAGAATTAATTTTAGAGCATCAAAATATGTACAAAAGTATTTTTCCTTCATCCACAATACTAAATTTGTCATTTCCTCATTTAAAAATGGTACTGGATCAAGTACAGAATAAATTTTTTTTAAATTTAAATTCTCATGATCTTCCACTGTGTCTATAATAATTCCTATTCTTATACTATTATTAGATCCAAAAGGAATTAAAACTCTACACCCACATTTTACCGTATTTTTCAATTTTTCCGGTATTATATAGGTATAAAGTTTATCTCTTAAATATTTTAATTTGTCTACTGCAATTCTAGCTAATAATATTTATATTACTTCCTTACATAAAAACTTTAATCTGTGAGTTCGACATCAAATGCTTTGGCAATTTCTTCTGAACCTTCTAACTTTTTCAATTTTCTTTCAAAATACTTTTCAG
>CAQBRY010000027.1:17160-19307 GCA_948762645.1 uncultured Eubacteriales bacterium
CCCTAGAAGCGTACAATTTAACTTTTTCAGCCAGTTCCATTCTCTTTGCATGATCATCATTTTTACTTTTGGAACGTAAAGCTATTCTTACTTTGCTCATTTTCCCTTGATTTATATATTTTTCACATTCTTTTACTAATTTTTCTGAATTTTTTTAATATTTTCACTTTTAAGAGCTGTTAAAATATATTCCCTTTTTTCCTCCCATTTCGCAGATGTTTTAGCATATGAAAAAACTGTTTTTATAACATTACGAACACTTACTGCAAACGTTTTCATTTCATCACGCAGTTTCTTAAACTCTTTTCCCGAAGTTTTCGCTAAATCTTCTGCCTGTTCCATATAAGCACCCCACTTTGAATCTGCCATAAAACCACTTCCCTGTTATATAATTTATATTTTTATTATATATATATATATATATTTGTCAAGGAAAGATTTTATTTTATTGAAATTCACTAAATATTCTCTATTATATCAAACTTACCATCAATAAATTCTTTGATGGCAATATTAACGGGTTTTTCCTCTAAAATAATCCCTTTATCATTAGCTTCATCGGTTATTTCCCTTGCACGTTTCGCAACAGCTATAACCAAAGCATATCTACTGGATTTTGCATCCAACATATCTTTTACACATAATTTTCTCAATCTAAAGCACCTCGTTTATTATATAATTTATCCTAAAAGACTTCATTCTTTCAGATTTTATTATACTTAAAATATTTAAAACACATTCTTCTAAATTATCATTCACAACAATATAATCATATTTACCGGCAAATTTCAATTCTTTTTTGGCGGTTTCCAATCTATCCTCCATATTATTTATATTATCAATTCCTCTATTTAAAATCCTTTGCCTCAAAACACCAATTGAGGGAGGAACTATAAATATGCTTACAGCTTCAGGACATCTCTTCTTAACCTGACATCCGCCATCTATCTCTATTTCTAAAATTACATCTTTTCCCGCATCCAATAAACCATCTACTTCACTAAACGGAGTACCATAATAATTTCCACAATACTTTGCATATTCAAGAAATTTTCCTTCTTTAACCATATTTAAAAAATTTTTTTTATTTATAAAGTAGTAGTCCTTACCGTCTACCTCCCCTTCTCTAGGAGGACGGGTCGTTGCTGATACAGACAAATTTAAAGTCCTATCTTTACTCACCACTTCCCTAAGAACCGTATCCTTTCCAGTACCCGACGGACCGGACAAAACTATTAACATTCCTTGTTTCTTATGTGTCTCTTCTGATATCATATATTCTCCTCATTTATAGAAATATCCTTTTTAATAATTCTACCTAAAATCGTTTCCGAATTCAAGGAAGATAATATAATATGTCCGCTATCCATTATTATTACTGATCTTGTTTTCTTTCCACATGAAGCATCTACCAATATTCCTTGTTTTTTATTATCTTGTATGATTCTCTTTATCGGAGCTGAATCGGGACTTAAAATTGAAATAATTCTATCCTCCGACACTAAATTTCCAAATCCTATATTTAAAAGTTTCAAATTATACCCTCTGTCCTAAACAATTTTGTGCTATAAAAAATCAAGTCACAAGGAAATTATATCTTCCCTGTGATTTATTAATTATTTTACATTCCGTATAATTCCATTCCGCTAGGAAGCAAAAAAGTTTTTTCATCATCATCGGCGGACCAAATTACCTCTACCTGATACCACCCTACACGTGCAAAAACAGGATGATAAGATACCCCTTCATAAATTAAAGTGTCATCACTACTTTTTGGAGAACGCACTGTCGCACAACCATATCCACCACATAAAGTCTTTACATCGTTTCCTCCACAGTAACCTGCAAGCTTCATTCCATACATTTTTTCCAACTCATCCTTCAAAGCCTGAGGAACCCCCAAAAAAAAGCGCCCCCCTCCAGAAACTTCTTCTAAATCTTCATCACTCAGTTCTATCTTTTCTTTAGACATTTTAATCACACCTTTAAATTTAAATAATTTGGAGGCGCCACCCAGATTTGAACTGGGGAATAAAGGTTTTGCAGACCTCTGCCTTACCACTTGGCTATGGCGCCAAAAAAATCAAAAAAATGGAGCGGATGACGAGGCTCGAACTCGCTACCTCCACCTTGGCAAGGTGGCGCTC
>CAQBRY010000028.1:0-4189 GCA_948762645.1 uncultured Eubacteriales bacterium
AGTATATACTACTGTACCAGGGGGAATTTTATATTTTCCTTTTCTATCTTTCCTAATAGGAAAATCAAAATTACGTGTTTTTTTAACGACACTGCTGTCTCTTTCGTATCTTGAATCTTGCCTATAAACATAACAATTTTTACATCCGGAACTAATTTTATGGCAACCATGCCATAAATTCCAAGTGCACATAACTTCTCCTATAAAAATTAATAATTTATTTCTTAAGTTAATTATACATCAATAAATATTTTTCTTGAAGATAAGTCTTAAAAAAGTGTATAATTAACTTGTAAAACACAATATATTAAATATTCAGGAGGAAAAAATGAATACGAGCGTAGAAGAATTGAGAGAAATACTAGACGATACTAAAAATTCACCAGAAATTAAACGTCAAAAATGGTCTGGGTTTGTTGAAAGTGAAGTCGTTAATTTTTTTGACAAACATAAAATTGAAAAACTTTCTATTGAAGACGGAAATGGAAATAAAGCAAAATTAATACGTATTAAAGACAGCGGAATTAAAATTGAATATTTTTCCACTATAACAATATAAAGATAACCCCATTATTGAATAACTCAATAATGGGATTCAAAATATCTACTCAAAGCAACTCAAGGAAGCAGTCTTCTAATCAAATTCCCACAGTGACATTTACAAGAAATGGCCCCAAAAACAGTAAAAAGCTTACAGTCGTTGATATAAGCGTTCGTATCATTGCGACGAACATACATCGCAATATCAATTACGTTTCCATTTTTCCATACCCTGCTTAATACTATTCGGTTACCTAAAATTCTATGACTACGAACAAGTTCTCCAGCTCTATGACTATAATCTTCGCTTATTGTTTTTAAACGATCAACAAAATAATCAACTTGTTCCGAATTGGTTCTTTCTTCACTTAATTCCCATCCTTTTGATAAGCAATATTCATTAAATTGTGAACAAAATGTCCTTGAAAGGTCTTGCATTAAAGAAAGCACTTGAAAAAGGGCTAACCTTCTACCAATGTCTTGCCAATTATTATCTTGACTATGATTACTGTTGGGGTTAAAACCATTAGGCTCATGATCTGCAGCAAAAACACTATTCCCCCCTACAGACATCAAAAAAGATGATACTAACGTCATTGACATAAATTTTAAAATTTTTTTCAATTTATTTTTCTCCTTTTATTCATTTAAATATTTAATTTATACTTTTTAATTTTAACATTATTAACCATATAATGTCAAACAAATTTAATATTTTTTAAAATATTATTTATATAATTCATAATAATTGCTATCGCCCCATCTCCGGAAACATTACAAGCGGTTCCAAACCCATCCTGAGCAACATGCAATGATATAATTAAAGCTATCATCGAAGAATCAAATCCTAAAATAGATTGAAGTATACCAGAAACAGCAAAAATCGCTCCACAAGGTACGCCTGGAGCTGCAATCATAACTACTCCTAACATAAGTATAAAAGGAACTATATTTGCAAACCTTATAGGTACGTCATTTATAATCATAACAGCAACAGAATTACATGTAATAGATATAATGCTACCTGATAAATGTATAGTTGAACATAGCGGCAAAACAAAATTTGCAATCGCTTCGGATACATTATTAGACAAAGCATTTTTTATAGACACTGGTATAACTGCAACAGAAGATTGAGTAGCAAGTGCGGTAGTATATGAAGGAATAACATTTTTTATAAGACTAAAAGGATTCCTCTTGGTAACAATTCCTGCAACAATATACTGCATAAATATTACAAAAAGGTGTATACAAACAATTATAAGGATAATTTTTGAAAAGGAACTTAAAATTTTTTGTATATGCCCGGTTGAACTCATCTTTACAAAAACTCCAAATACATAAATAGGTATTAATGGGACCATTATTTTATGTACAAACATTTCTATTATGCTATGAAATTCGGAAAATACATTCTTAAGCAAATTACCCTTAATACAAGACATACCTATACCAATAATAAAAGATAAAATTAATGCAGAAGTTACGTCCATTATAGGCGGAATATCAATATGGTGAAAATGTTTAGCTGAATTTGACATATCAATAGAATTTTCAAAAACTTTAAGAGTGTTGTCTAAAAGCATAGGGAAAACTTTAATCGATACGAAATAAGAAATAAACCCTGATATTAACATAAATACATAAGAGATTGCACAAGTTATTCCTAAAATTTTTCCAGAAGAAAACTCCAAAGATCCAATCCCCTGAACCACAAATCCTATTATTATTAAAGGTACTGAAAAATTAATAAATTTAGATATAAAAAGATTTAAAATATTTACAAAATTGATTATACTCTCTGGCATAAAAAGTCCTACTGTAATTCCTAAGATTATTCCAACAAATATTTTTAAAAGTAAACTATACCTTTTTAGAATCTCCCCCATAAATTATCACTCCTTAACAATATTAAATCCGAGTTAAACGGATTAACTTTTGCATAATATTAGTATGTAGCAATAAATTTTCATAAAAATATATTAATTAAGTTACTACTAATATTCATAAACCTAATTAATATATAAATTTTTAAGTACACTTATTAAGCCTTTTTAATTAAACCCATAAGATGTTCTTCTATAAACTTAGCATTGGCTTTTCCCTTGGTTTCCTTCATAACTTGACCCAATAAAAATTTTAAAGCCTTATCTTTTCCGCTTAAGTAATCTTTTACAGCATTTTCATTAGAGTCAATAATTTTTTTGCATATTTCTTTAACTTCTTCTTCACTAATCCCTTGTAAAGAATCTTTAGGTATAATTTCTAATACTTTTTTTCCGGTTTCCATCATTTGTCCAAGATACTTTTTAGCTAAGTTTATATTAATTTTATTTTCTTGTAGTAACATCACTAACTCATTTAAAGACTCAGGAGAAACTTTTATATTAAATTCTTGTTTATCCGATTCATTTTCAATATATCTAAAAATAACTCCTAAAATTAAATTACAAATAATCTTAGGTTTACTAATCCCTTTAATAGACTTTTCAAAGAAATCGGAAACTTTTTTATACTTAACAAGTAATTTGGCATCTGACTGAGAAATACCATACTCATCAATATATCTATTAAACCTAGCATCAGCAAACTCAGGTAACTGAGATTTATATTTTTCCAAATCCTCTTTACTTGTTTTAATAGTAACTAAATCGGGCTCTCTAAAATACCTATAATCGTTGGCATTTTCTTTATTTCTCATACTTTCAGTTGAATTACTTTCTTCTAAATATCTTAAAGTTTCTTGAAATATTTTTCCGCCATTTTTTATAACGTCTACTTGTCTTTCATATTCATAATCTATAGCCTTAGTAATAAAAGTTATTGAATTCATATTTTTAATTTCAGTACGTACTCCAAATTCGGATTCTCCCTCAGGTCTCACAGAAATATTAACATCACATCTCATAGAACCCTCTTGCATCTTACAATCAGATACATCAATATATCTCATAATAGACTGTAATTTTTCAATATATTCTTTAGCTTCGTCGCTGCTAGAAATATCGGGGCATGTTACAATTTCTATAAGTGGTACTCCTCCCCTATTATAATCTATAAGGACGTCTTTTCCCTTATGAACAAGTTTTCCGGCGTCTTCTTCTATATGAATTCTGTCTATTCTGATTTTTTTACCGCTTTCAAGTTCGACGTACCCATTTTTACAAAGAGGAAGATCATATTGAGAAATTTGATATGCTTTGGACAAATCCGGATAAACATAATTTTTTCTGTCCATTTTAGAAACTAAGTTTATTTCACAATGTGTTGCCAGTCCCGCCATAATAGCATATCTCACGACTTCTTTATTAAGTTTAGGAAGAGTTCCGGGAAGTCCTATACATATCGGACAACAATTAGTGTTAGGATCAGAACCAAAATGTGATCTACAACCACAAAATATCTTGGTTTTAGTTGAAAGTTCCACATGCGTTTCAAGACCGCAAACTAACTCATATTTCATAACTCAACCCCCATATCTACTTTATGAAATGCACAGTAGTCAGTAAAAACCTCATACTGATGAGCAACATTTAATATTGTTTGTTCACTAAACATTTTTCCTATTATCTGCATACCTATAGGTAATCCTTTAGAGTCCATACCGCATGGAAGTGCAATTGAAGGTAGCCCCGCAATATTTACAGGT
>CAQBRY010000028.1:4199-18695 GCA_948762645.1 uncultured Eubacteriales bacterium
TACAGGTACTGTACAAATATCCATTAAATAAGTTGTTACAGGATCTTTAGAAGTAAAATTAAGTTTAAAAGCAGTCGTGGGAGATGTTGGAGCTAACAAAACATTATACTTATCAAAAGCTCTATTAAATGCTTCAACAATAGTTCTACGAAGAATCTGAGCTTTTTTATAATAAGCATCGTAATAACCGGAACTTAAAACATACGTGCCTAAAAGGATTCTTCGCTTAACCTCTTTTCCAAATCCTTCACTTCTAGTCTTACATATCATTTCATCTATATTATTATAATTTTTAGTTTGGTATCCATAACGTATGCCGTCAAACCTTCCTAAATTAGAGGAGGCCTCAGCACAAGCCAAAATATAATATACTGAAAGAGAGTATTTAAGTTCAGGTAAATCAAAATACTCTACTTCTATTCCCATAGATTTATAGGTTTCAACAGCATCTTCTATGGATTTTCTAACCTCATCATCTATTCCTTCAAAATACTGATTAGGCACACCCATTTTAATACCTTTTATATTATCTTTAAGATGACAAAAAGTATTAAATTTAGTATTTGGATTAGATGTAGAATCATTTGGGTCATATTTAGAAATAGAATCAAATACTATAGAAGCGTCTTCAACGGTCTGAGTAATAGGTCCTATTTGATCAAAACTTGAAGCATAAGCAATGAGACCATATCTTGACACAGAACCATACGTAGGTTTAAGTCCAACAATTCCACAAAAACTAGCAGGTTGCCTTATAGATCCCCCCGTATCAGAACCTAATCCAAAAGCAGCGATATTTCCGCACACTGCAGACGCTACTCCCCCTGAGCTTCCCCCCGGAACATGAGATAAATTATGAGGATTAAAACTTGTACCAAAGCACGAGGTTTCACAAGAAGACCCCATTGCAAATTCATCCATATTAGTTTTACCTAATAAAACAGCATTTTGATTCTTTAAAATGGACCACACAGTTGCATCATATATCGGAACGTAACCTTCAAGTATCTTTGAACAACAAGTTGTTTCAATTCCAGCTGTAGAAATATTATCTTTTAAGGTCATCGGAACGCCCTCAAGGACAGATATTTCCTCACCTGAAGATATCTTTTCATCAACTTTTTTCGCCGTCTTATAAGCCTCATTTTCACTTATCTTCACGTAAGCATTCAATTTACTTTCATTAATCTTTTGAAAGTATTTTTCAGTAAGTTCCTTGCAAGATATACTCTTAGAAATAAGTTTACTGTGAATATTATTTATAACACCCTTACAACTCATTATATTTCCTCCACATAATATTTAAGAATAAAAAAATCTACTTCGATTTTTTTACACAAAAATATCCATCTTTGGTATCACCAGCATTTTTAAGTATTAATTCACGGTCAAAAGAATCTTTTACATCATCGCTTCTAAGTACGTTTACTAAACCACCTACATTATCAAAGCTACTTCCTTTTGCACTAACATTTTGTACTTCATTGGCAAATTTAATAATGCTGTCCATTTGTTTAGTGACTTCATCTATTTCACTTTCATCTATAAATAATTTGGAAAGTTTTGCAATATTGATAATTTCACTGCGATCAACCAAAAAAATCACCTAATTTCTTATTTTTATATGAACATCTCTTAACTGCTGCTCAGATACGTCTGAGGGGGATCCTAACAACATATCCTGTGCATTACTATTCATTGGAAAAGCAATTATTTCTCTAATATTTTCCTCACCGGTTATAAGCATTATCATTCTATCAACTCCAGGAGCCATACCAGCATGAGGAGGAGCGCCAAATTTAAATGCGTTATAAAGAGCAGAAAATTTATCAATAATATCTTTTTCTGTATATCCGGCCATTTCAAAAGCTTTTAACATTATTTCTGGGTCATGATTTCTAACGGCTCCGGAAGAAAGCTCTATACCGTTGCATACAACATCGTACTGATACGCTAAAATTTCAAGAGGATCTTTATTTACTAAGCTATCCATACCTCCTTGCGGCATAGAAAATGGATTGTGAGTAAATTGAAGTTTTCCGGTCTCCTCATCTATACCAAACATTGGAAAATCTACTATGAAACAAAATTCGAATCTATCTTTATCAATAATATCTAATTTTTCAGCCAGTTTTGTTCTTATCTGACCTGCAAATTTTGAAGCTGCTTCTTCTTCATCAGATATAAAGAAAAGTACACTGCCCGGCTCTAAATTAGCAAGTTTATAAAGTTCAATTTTTTTGTCATCAGGAATAAATTTATCAATAGGACCAGAATATTTTACTTCTTCTATAACTTTTATATACCCGAGACCCTTCATACCTATTTCAGTAGCAAATTTTACCATTTCATCAAAAAATCTTCTTGGTTTACCGTCACAATCAGGAACTTTTATTGCCCTTACCGTTTTTCCTTTAAAAGCGATAAAATCAGAATCTTTAAAAATGTCAGTTACATCTATTACTTCAAGTGGATTTCTAAGGTCAGGTTTATCTGTACCATATTTAAGCATAGCTTCTTTATAAGTTATTCTTTTAAAAGGAGACGAAGAAATCTTTTTATCTGAAAATTTACTAAAAGTTTCATAAAGCACCTCTTCAGTTACATTCAATACGTCTTCCTGAGTGGCAAAAGACATTTCAAAATCTAATTGATAAAATTCTCCCGGAGATCTATCTGCTCTAGCGTCCTCGTCTCTAAAGCAAGGTGCTATTTGATAATATTTATCAAATCCCGATGTCATTAAAAGTTGCTTAAAAATTTGAGGGGCTTGAGGAAGAGCATAAAATTTACCTTTATGCTTTCTGCTAGGAATCAAATAGTCTCTGGCTCCTTCCGGAGATGAAGCAGATAAAATCGGCGTTTGTATTTCAGTAAAACCAAGACCTTGCATTTTATTTCTTAAAAAATGTAAGATTTCCGAACGCAGAACCATATTATCATGAAGTTTTTTATTTCTAAGATCTAAAAATCTATATTTAAGTCTAAGTTCTTCTTTCGTGTCTGTGGAGTTAGTCACTTCAAAGGGCATACTATTTACTACTTTTCCGAGAACTTTAATATCATTTGCTTTAATTTCAATAAATCCTGTTTTTAATTTACTATTTATATTCTCCTGACTTCTTGCAACTACATTTCCACTAACCGAAATAGTACTTTCTTTTGGTATACCTCTAATCATATCAAAATCGTTTATAACAACTTGTACAAGGCCATAATGATCTCTTAAATCCAGAAATGTAACCCCACCATGGTCACGTACGTTCTCTATCCAACCAGCAACTCTTACTTCCTTACCAATATATTTATCTGTAATATTCCCACAGTAACAAGTTCTGTACTCATTTTCTACTAGCATATAAAGACAACAATCCTTTCTAAATTTACAGCTCAATACAATGACTTCATTGTATACATAAGCAGTATTATACCACTATACAAACTAATGTTTCAATAATTAATATAAGCCATCAAAGCTCAATAATAAAAATTAACAAAAAAGCATGTATATTATGAAAAAAATAAATAACTATTAAAAAAAGAGAAAAAACTATTTTTCCCCTTTTTTGACACTTATTCTAGTACTAGTATCTGTTTAAAAAAATTTTTAATTCTTATAAAAAATCTAAAATACTAAACAAATAATGCCACCACTACACCTACTGCCTGAGCTACCTTCTTAATAGTTTCACGATTTTCATATATAAAATCAGCAATTTTTTTAATAATTTCAATCACTTCATTTTTATCAATTTCACTTTTATTATTTTTTTTAGCAATAGCTAATGCTCTATCAATATCGCTAGATAATTTTATAATAATACTTTCACTTTTTCCTAATAAATCTGTCAAACAGCCAATTTTATCAATATATTTTGACTGATTTTCTATCATTTTTTTAAATTTTGTACTTTCTGGTTGCTTCAAAACTAATTCATACTTTTTTAATTTTTTATTAACTGCATCGACATTTGAATTTATCTTTATAATTGAAGATGTTATTTCTGATATTGATTCTTTACAGCTACGTGCCATACTTACGTCCGCTGAAACAATACCTATTAATTCTCCGTATTTTTTATCAAAAATTCCGTATTGTTTATCAAACTGACCTAAAAGAAATCTTAGATTTCCCAAAAGTGTATTTAATTCAGACAACTTCCTTAAATCTGACATATTTGATACTTCTACATTATTCAAAATAAATCACTCCTATCAACTTTTTATTATAGTATATAATAACACAAATAGAATTTTCAATATTTTTTATTTAAAATTGTTCTAAAATTAGTAACTATTTCAGAAACCACATCATATATACCATTTTTATCATTATTTAAACTTACGATTCTAAGCTTTTCTATATCATCTTTAAATTTTTCTTTGTCCATTTCTATTGGTTTTCCTATATATATTTTTTTACTTTTGGTTTTAGTTATACCTTCTTCATCTAGCAAAAGTTCCTCATATAACTTTTCACCAGGTCTTAAACCAGTATACTTGATTTTTATATCAACATTAGGTACAAACCCTGATAAGCGAATCAAATTTTCCGCTAAATCTTTTATTTTTACAGGATCCCCCATATCCAAAATAAATATTTCTCCGCCACTTGCAATACTTCCTGCTGTTAAAACTAAAGATACAGCTTCAGGAATCGTCATAAAATATCTTATAATATCAGGGTGAGTAACGGTCACAGGGCCTCTATTTTTAATTTGTTCCTCAAACAAAGGTATAACGGATCCATTTGATCCCAAAACATTTCCGAATCTAACAGCTACAAATTCTGTATTACTAGATTTATCCATCAACTGTACAATCATTTCACAAATTCTCTTAGTAGCTCCCATTATACTTGTTGGGTTTACAGCTTTATCAGTAGAAATCTGAATAAACTTTTCAACACCATATTTATCAGAAGCGTGTACAACATTAAGAGTACCAAACACATTATTCTTTACAGCTTCTTCAGGATTATCTTCCATTAAAGGAACATGCTTATGTGCAGCAGCATGAAACACAACATTTATATTTTCTCTTTTAAAAATCAGATCAATTTTTTCTTCATCTCTTATAGAACAGATTTCAACCTGTAGATTAAGGGAATTACCAAATTTCATTCTAAGTTCTTGCTGTATATCATAAGCATTATTTTCATATATATCTAAAATAATCAGTTTTTGGGGGTTAAGAGTAGCAATTTGTCTGCAAAGCTCAGAACCTATGGATCCTCCCCCACCTGTAACTAAAATATTTTTTCCACATATATACTTACCATATTTTTTCTTATCAAATATTATAGGTTCTCTTCCTAAAAGATCCTCTACTTTGACACGTCTAATCGTGGAAGTAATAGGTACGCTGACTGTAATTGCCTCATAGATATTAGGTACAATCTTAACTTCAACGCTAGTTTTCGAACAAATATCTAATATTCTGCGTCTTTCATCAGGAGAAATAGATATAATAGCAAAAAGAATAACTTCTATATTATTTTTTCTGCATATTTCAGGTATTTCATAAGTTGATCCCTCTACTTTTATGCCTAAGATCCTTCTTCCGATTTTTTCTCTATCATCATCTACAATACAAATTGGAAGGTATTCATTTGCAGAATACTTCGATATTTCTCTTAAAATAGAAGCTGAAGCCTCACCACCGCCAACTATTAGTAACCTTTTTTTATTATATGTTTCATTGTCAATATTTTTTTTATCAAGTAATTTATTTATTCTATATATAAGCCTAAACATAAACATCAAAAACGTAGATACCAACAAAAATAATACATACATTCTTATTCCTAAATTCATATCTAAAAGGACAGTTGCCACAAAAAATATAAAATTAGCGCAAAATATAGCAACACCTGCATAAAAGAAATCTTCTATATCAGCATATCTCCATATCTTATCATACAGCTTAAACACTATAAAAACAGCCGAAAAACATATATTTACGACTGCCAAATAAGACATAAAAATATTTTCATATCCAATCAAAGAAAAACTATTTTTATTTATAGCAAAAGATATATAAAAAGAAAGATTCCAAATTATAAAATCACATAAGAACAATGTATATTTTCTATACTTTTTAAGTATATCATATAAAAACGTCATATTTTTTACCTTCATCACATTGAATTTTTAAATTAAATATTATTTTTAAATCATCACGGAAACAAACCTATTTAGTACCAAATATTCTGTCTCCTGCATCACCCAGACCCGGTAAAATATATCCATGATCATTAAGTTTTTTATCTTTAACACCACAATAAATTTTCACGTCAGGATGACTTTCACTTAAAAACTTAATTCCCTCCGGCGCAGATATTATACACATAAATTTAATACTTTTAGGATTACGTTTTTTTATCATAGTAATCGCATCAGTTGCTGATCCGCCGGTAGCAAGCATTGGATCAAGAACTATTACTTCCCTTTCTTCTATATCGCCGGGTAACTTACAAAAATATTCGATTGGTTTTAAAGTATTGGGGTCACGATAAAGTCCTATATGCCCTATTTTAGCGGCAGGAACTAACTTCATAACACCGTCAACCATACCAATTCCTGCTCTTAAAATAGGAATAAATGCCAATTTTCTTCCGTATAAAATATTGGTTCTGGCTATTTCTAAAGGAGTTTCAACCTCGACTTCTTTAAGCGGTAAATCTCTCGTGGCCTCATAACACATAAGCATGGCGATTTCACTTATAAGTTCACGAAATTCTTTAGATCCTGTATTTTTATCTCTTAGCAGCGTTATTTTATGTTGTATTAACGGATGGTCCATTATAAATACATTATTTTTTTCTGTCATAATTATTTTCCCTTTTACCTTTCTATTTTTATAATCTGGTCTACTCTTCTTAAATGTCTTCCACCTTCAAAATCAGTAGACAAAAAGCTCTTAACAATATCTACTCCCTTATCATTTCCTAAAACTCTACCGCCCATACAAAGTACGTTTGCATTATTATGTTTCCTGCTCATTTCTGAAGTATAAGTATCACTGCACAAAGCAGCTCTTATTCCCTTAACTTTGTTAGCAGCTATACAAACTCCTATTCCCGTACCGCAAATAAGTATCCCCTTATTATTTTGGTCTTTTATAACTTCGCAACAAAGTTTTTCGGCAATTATAGGATAATCGAATGACTCCTGAGTATATACTCCAAGGTCTTCAAATACTATATTATTTTTTTCAAAATAACTTTTGAGATATTCTTTTAGACTAAATCCACCGTGATCGCTTCCAATATACAACATATCTTATTTTACTCCTCCAATTAGATTGTTTTCTTGTCTTTGTCTTTCTGCCTGGGACAAATTCAAGTAAGTCGGATAAACATCGTCTAATGCAACACTTTTATCACCAGAATATTTTTTATATGCTATTATTCCTAAATTCGATGCCTTAATACTGCAAAAGGGATCTTTTAATATACAAAAATCTTCTAAAAATAAACCATTTACCCATGAATTATAACATAATTGTTCATTATCGCCAACAAAATAAATTTTTTGGCTATAACTTCTAAGCTCTTCTAAAAGATTATGGGCAGAAATATTTCTATCTGCGGTTAGTCTTATAAGATTTTTCCCATCACTTTTGAAAAGACAGTTATATAAACTTCCTCTTCTGAAGTCTAAGCAAGAGCAAATTATTCCATCGCAGATATTTACAGCATTAAAAGCAAGTACTTCAAGGGAAGAAACAGGAATACAAGGCTTATCCAGTGCAAACATCATACCTTTTATAACAGACATGCCTATTCTAATGCCCGTAAAAGATCCAGGTCCACTAGATACTGCAAACAAGTCTATATCTTCCATACGTATTCCGGAATATTTAATCGTATCCTCAATGACCGGCACTAAAGTTTTACTATGAACAAGACCTGTGTTTAAAAAAATTTCAATTAAAGTTTCTCCATCTTTATTTATCGCTACAGAAGCGGTTTTTGAAGAAGAGTCTACTGACAATATATTCAACCTATACTACTTCCTTCTATTATTATTTCTCTTTCATTAAAACTTTCCAGTTTTTTTATAGTAATCTTTATTATATTATCGCATAAAGACTCTATATTCAAATTTTCACTCCATTCTATTATTATTATACCTTTATTTAAATAATCAAAAAAACCAGTAGATTCAAAATCTTCTAAAGTTGTTATTCGATAAATGTCAAAATGGTAGATATTAATATTATCTGATTCATACACATTCAAAATAGAAAATGTTGGGCTGCAAACCTCTTTTTCCAAACAAAAAAAATCAGCTATTCCACGAGTAAATACAGTTTTACCTGCACCCATTTCCCCATGAAAAGCTATAACTTCATTTCCTTTAAGACTTTGAGCTAATAAATTTCCTATATGCATCGTATCTTTTTCTGACTTACTTCTAAAGATTTTCATATTCTTTCTCCAAAAAACAAAAATTTCTTAGATATTATACCAATACTATAAAATTTTTGAAAGGAATTCTTTTACTCTTTCATTTTCACAGTTCTCAAAAATATTTTTTGGAGGGGCGTCTGCAATAATTTCTCCCTTATCCATAAAAAGTATTCTTGTAGCCATTTCCCTGGCAAAATTCATTTCATGGGTAACTACAAGCATTGTTATACCGTTTCTTGCAAGTTCCCCCATAACGTCTAAAACTTCCCCTATCATTTCAGGATCAAGTGCAGACGTTGGTTCATCAAACAATATTACTTTAGGATTCATGGCAAGAGCTCTTACAATAGCTACTCTTTGTTTTTGTCCACCGGAAAGTTTAATGGGATATTCATCCATTTTGTCAAGTAAATTTACTTTTATTAAAAGTCTTTTGGCTTCTTCCCTAGCCTCTTCTAAGGTTTTGACTTTAAGAAGTACCGGAGCCAAAATTATATTTTGAAGTATCGTGAGATGAGGAAACAAATTAAAATGCTGAAATACCATACCAATTTGTCTTCTTATTATGTCCATATTGCAAGACTTGTCCGTAATACATTTTCCTTCAAATATAATCTCGCCGCTAGTAGGTACGTCCAAACCATTTATACATCTTAAAAAAGTACTCTTTCCAGACCCCGACGGACCAATTATAGCAATTTTATCTCCTTTATTAACTGTAACATTTATATTTTTTAAAACCTCAATAGTTTTACCGCCACTATTAAAATGTTTTGATAAATTTTTAACGGATATCACTTCTACCAAGACTCCTTTCAAGTACAGACATCAAATAAGAAATCAGGTAAACTATAATAAAATATATTATAGCTGTAGACACAAGAGGTACAAACGGCTCATAAGTCTGACTTCTTATAATATCCCCCGCCCTAGATAAATCCACAATACCTATGAATCCCGCTACAGACGTCTCTTTTACAAGGGAAATAAATTCATTGCAAAGCGTAGGAATAATATTTTTAAATGCCTGAGGGAAAATAATTCTGTTCATAGTGGTTAATTCTGTAAGACCCAAAGATCTTCCGGCTTCAAATTGTCCCTTATCCACCGAAGATATACCTGCTCTAATAATTTCAGATACATAAGCTCCGGAATTTATCCCAAAAGCAAGCATTGCAACAATTATTTTAGAAAGTCCTGTAGATCCCAAAATCAGATAATATATAATAAACATTTGTACAACGACCGGTGTACCACGAATCACGGCAATATATATATCAGCAATAACATTCATGATTTTCATAAATAAATTTCTTGATTTTAAAATCTTAACCATAGAAATACATACGCCTATACTTATACCTATTAAAAGAGCTACAATTGTAATTTCAAAAGTGACCTTAAGACCTAATAAAATTTCTTTATATCTGTCCTTATAAATTAGATTATTATAAATTTGTCCCCACAGACCTACTTTTTCAGACTGATTATTAATATTTTTATATTTATTTGTAATCTGATCAATAATACCGCCTTCTTTTAACTCCTGCAAAGAAGTATTTATAAATTCAAGAAATTCTTTGTCGCCCTTTGGAACTGCAATTCTATACTCTTCTTTAAATAAATGTCCATCTAAAATTTTAGTTTCAGGATTTTTTTCTGAGAGTTTAATAGCCGGAAAATTATCAATAACCACAGCGTCTATTCTACCGTTGGATAAATCCAAAACGGCCTCCGAACCATTATTATACCTATTAACTTCACAATCTTTTAGGTTTGAAGTACAATAGGTATCCCCCGTAGTACCCAAATGAACACCTATTTTCTTATTGTGTAAGTCTGTCCCCGACTTTATAGCACTATTTTCAGAAACTATTATGACTTGGTCAGCTTCAAAATAAGGATCAGAAAAGTCCATATTCTGAGTTTTTTCTTCGCTGTAACTCATGGCAGCAATAATAAAATCACATGTACCTCTACTTATTTCTAATGGTAAAGCACTATATGACACATCGTTTATATTAATATCAACACCTAATTTTTTAGCAATTTCTCTCGCAATATCTAAATCTATACCTACAAATTTATCACCTTCTTTATATTCAAAAGGCTCAAATTCAGCATTTGTAGATACATTTATGCTTCCTCTTAATTTAATATACTCTATTCTATTTGCAGAAAATACATTATTGTCATTACTAAAAAACGCTAAAAATATAATCCAATATAATAAAAATATACTTTTTTTCATTAATAATTATCCTTTTTTTGTATAATTTATATGATATATTAAACAATACCAATTTTTTTTACATTTGTCAATAATCACTTAGATAAATTTTTTTCAAAAAAAATTACGTCCTAATTATACATTAAGACGTAAATATTTACTACTTCAACAAAAGTCAATCATATTATATTAAATTGAATTTCATTATCCACAACAACGCACTTTATTGTTTTAGACTTACTTACTTTCTTAGAAATAAACATATTTGATATCGGAATAGATATTTTATCCGTAATCTGCTTACATATGGATAACATACCAAGATAAATATCGTCGCTTTGCTTAGACAAAAATTCTGCCACTTTATCATCAAATTCTACTTTAATTTTAAGTTTCTTTAGTTGATCAGACGTCTCTGCCAAACACTTACATGTTATATTTTTAATATCTTCATCCGATAATTTTTTAAATATAAGTATATCATCTACTTTTCTACATAACCCATTATTAAACCTTCCTCTTACTCTCGAAATTACACTTTTTTCTATATTATTGCTCTCACCATCAATTATAGCATCTTCACCTATATTAGTTGTCATAATAATAATAGTATTCGTAAAATCTATTCTTCTTCCATCCAAACTTAACATATACCCTTTTTCTAATATACTTGTAATTATGTCAATAACTTCAGGACAAGCTTTTTCAATTTTGTCAAACACAACCACAGAATATGGTTTTTTCCATATCCTATCACAGATAGCTACTCTTGAACCATTTAACCTAGCACCAGTAAAATCAGATATAGAGCTTTTATCTTTATAATAAGACATATCTACTTCAACTATACTTCCAACCTCTTTACCTAGTAAATCACAAAGTAAAGTTTTTCCAACTCCAGATGGTCCGGAGAATATAAAAGAAGCTCTAGGCTTATTAGGATCACTTATTCCAAGTCTACTTTTTATCACAGCATCACATACTTTACTTACTACTGAATCTTGTCCAATTATAGATGACTTTATTTTTTCAAACTTTTCATTCAATTTATCCAAAAAATTTTCATCAAAGTCGTCCAAAGGTATACATGTTTCGTTGGAGACAACCACTTTTATATCTCTTTCCGTTACAATTCTTTCTTCTGATCTCCTAGAAACCAATTTAACAGCAGATCTCATAACATCTATAGCTTTATCCGGGAAATTTTTATTTCTCATATGTCTATCAGCAAGGTCAATAGTAGCTATAATTGCCTCATTAGATATCCTTACACCATTATCTTTCTCTAATTTCGGAGATATACCAGCTAGTATCTTAAGTGACTCTTCTAATGAAGGTTCTTCAATATCTACTTTATCAAATCTGCGTGCCAATGCAGGGTCCTTGGAAACATAATTAAACTCAGTAGTTGTTGTCGCAGCTATTACCTTGACCCCACCTCTCTCAAGATACATTTTAAATAGGTCCCCAGCCTTACACTGTACAATCTGATGAAATTCATCTATAAATAAAATAATATCCTTATCATTTTTTGCGTTATCAAAAAGAGCCCTTATCCTGGAAACAGGATTTCCACCACCATAAGACTTGCCTGCAATTAAGTTAACCATATTGACCTTTATAATTTTTTTATTTTTAAATTCTTCCGGAACTTCTCCTCTGGCAACTTTAACAGCCAAACCTTCAACTAAAGCTGTTTTTCCTACTCCGGCATCACCAACTACACAAGGATTTCCTTTTCCATCTCTAGTAAGAATATCAATTACCTCGTTTATTTTCTCATCCCTGCCAATTGCTTCTGAAAGCTCACCATCTCTGGCCTTCTCAGTTAGGTCTTCACAATACTGACTCATAACAGAATATGTATCCGCATCCAAATACCCTGTAGCTTCCATAAAATTGCTCAGCGGTTTAAACATTAAAGTGAAAATGCCACTAATAATGGTTGAAACAAAGGCGTTTACTACAATTTGTGTAAAATCTTTATTCATTTATCTCTCTCCTACAAACTATAATATAAAATATATCATCATAAAATATATTATCATAAAATTAAAATTAAATCAACTTGTTTTTAAATAATATTTAATAAATCAGCATCTTTAATTCGTAAATATAACATTATAAAATTATTATACTAAATAAAAAATTATAGTCTATTATAATTTAAGTCATTAAATATAGTAATCACATCTTAATAAGAAAAATGTATATTAAATATATAAGCCATTTTAGGGTGTGTTTTATATTGAATAAATTTATAAATCGTAAAAGAAAGATAAGACTGCTAACATTTCTAACCTCAATATTAATATTTATTGTATTATTAGACTTTCATTTAAGACCAATAATAAAGTCTATGGCAGAAAGTAAAACTCACACAATATCAAATGATGCAATAGATGATGCTGTTTTAAAGGAACTGTCTGAAAATAATGTGAAATATTCTAGTCTCGTACATATAGACAAAGCAGAAGACGGAAGTATATCTTCAATAGTAACAGATACCCAGACAATAAATAGTCTAAAATCAAAAATAGCAACAGCAATACAAAATAATTTATCTAAAATAGACTTAACTCAAATAGAAGTACCAATTGGTACATTAATTGGTACAGACCTTTTAAACGGACGAGGACCAGTAATAAAACTGAAAGTTTCTATTTCCGGAAGTTCCTGCGTAGAATTTACAAGTAAATTTTGTGAAGCGGGAATTAATCAAACTAAGCACCAAATATATTTAGACATAAACACAAAAATAAATTTACTGGTTCCAGGCTATCCGACATCTACAGACATACATACAAATATGATTATAGCTGAAATGATAGTAGTTGGTAAAGTACCCAGAGTATACTCGACTAATGATAAACATGAATGTTTTAACATATTAGATCAATGATTTTATAATCTATATTCATTATAAAAATCAGATATCGAAACAGCCATAGCAACTTTAAGAGCAGATATGATCTTAGATTTTTCCATTTCATTTATAGGTTTACCATTAAACATCAGACTATTTTGTTTTTCTAAAAAATTTATAAAGTCTGATATAATTACGTCCACTTCTAAATTATTGGTAGAATATATATTTTTGTTTATACCTAAAAGATAATCTACACTTGTGTTTAATGCTAAACATAATTTTGAAAGAGTGTCATTATCAGGTTCTCTACGACCTTGTTCGTACATCCCCACAGTTGACGCAGAAATATTCAATTGTCCGGCAAGTTGAGCTTGTGTCAGACCAGCTCTTAGTCTCAAAGATTTTAGTTTATTTCCAAAAATATTACTAGATATAATGATCACTCCAGACCTACTAAACAATGTAAATACTATTTCTTTATACACCATTTTTAGTAATAATAATATAAAATTTTATAGAAGTAATTATTATATTTTTGTATTATTATACTTTTCACACAATTCGTGTGATAACCCAAATTGTTTTTTATGCACTAATATCCATTTCCCTATATATTATTTTAGTATCAAAGATAAATCAGCTATTGACTAACTGTTGTCAATATGTTAGTATGTTTGTCGAATTGTGTATATTAGCTACATTAATTTTGTCTTTAGATAAAATTAATGATTTATTTTCACATTTTTCTACACGTATCGTGTATTAGGAGGTTTGAGTTGTATTATAAAATTTTGTCTAATCAATATATAAAAGAGTCAAATATCATAAAACAGCACATAAAAAACCTTAAGACGGAATACAAAAAACAACAATCAGAAAATTTACATCTAACATATAGAATTAAGACCCTATATGGCATGTACTTAGACTTAAAACATACAGCCGAGTACTTACAAAGAAAAAGTGAGGTAATGATTAAAC
>CAQBRY010000029.1:0-16102 GCA_948762645.1 uncultured Eubacteriales bacterium
ACTTGAAAATTTAGAAAAAGGTCTTGATACAGCTATCAATTTGCTAAAAAAAGACGGCAGATTATGCATAATAACATTTCACTCCCTCGAGGACAGAATAGTTAAACATAAAATGCTCGATTGGTCTAAACCATGTAAATGTCCGCCGGACTTCCCTATTTGCACGTGCGGACAAGTCCCTAAATCAGAAATCGTCACAAAAAAACCTGTTTTGCCCTCAAATGACGAAATTAAAGAAAATAATAGGAGCAGAAGTGCTAAACTTAGGGTATGTCAAAAAATAGTTTGAAGGTGTTAATGTAATGTATAGTAGAAATTCAGCTTATGATTTTGGAGCTTTCGAAGAAAGAAAAGTCCAAAAACAAAAAAAGATTATAAAATTCCCCCATAAAAAACAAAAAAAACGTGTGGAATTCAGAGCTAAGATGGCTTTGGGAATAAGTTTTTTATCAATATTTTTAATGTCAGCTTCAATTTGTACATTCTTCATATACGGACAAGTTATGCTTACCGAACTTACCGAAGAAACTGAAAAAGTATCAAAAAAACTTGCTGAAAGTGAAAGTATTTATACTCAACTTAAAATGAAAAAAGATGCCAATCATTCTTTAAATTCTACTCAAAAGGCTAAGGAAGATATTAACAAATACACTTTAAATAAAGACTACTTAAAAGAAAACTCCATTCCTGAAAAAGATATTGCTCAAGTAAAATAAAAAATACATATACATACATTATTAAATTAATCGGCATAACTTGTTTGACAAATAAATAAGTATTACAATATAAGAAAACTATAGAGTTAAGATATTAATATCTTAGCTCTTTTTAATAGGAAAAAATTAATAGTTTCATGTAAAGTGAAAATCGTGGAGGGAACGTATTGATTAAAGGAACAACTATAAGAATGTGGAAACGGTCTCTTGTAGTTCTTATAACGCTTGTAATAGTATGCTTTGCAGGTCTCATAGGCAGACTTTTTAAACTACAAATTATTGACGGAGAAGGTCTTCAAAGGATGGCCCTCGAACAACAGCTTACCGATACAAAAATAAATGCTCAAAGAGGTACTATATATGACCGCAATATGAAGGTACTGGCTCAAAGTGCTACCGTATGGACCGTGGTCCTAGAACCTGCATACCTAAACACCGAAGAAAAAAGAGAACTCGTATGCAGCGGCCTTCATGACATCCTTGGCATAGAAAAAGATAAGCTCCTTGAACTTGCTAAAAAAAGGTCTTTTTACAATATAGTCAAAAAAAGAATTGAAAGCGATGTTAAAGATAAAATCATAGAGTTTAAAACTAATAATAAAATTTCCAGCGGTATAAGGCTTATTGAAGATTATAAAAGATATTATCCATTTGGCAGTTTCGCTTCTGCCGTTTTAGGATTTACCGGGGCAGACAGTCAAGGACTTTCCGGAATTGAAGCTTACTACGATAAAACACTAAAAGGAGAACAAGGCAGAGTAATTACAGCTAAAAATGCAAGAGGTACCGATATGCCTTTTGACTACGAACAAATGGTTCCTGCTCAGAATGGATGTCATCTTAAGCTATGTATTGACGAAGTAATTCAGCATTTCGTAGAAAAAAATCTTGAGGAAGGGGTAATCAATAACAAGGTCATCAACAGAGCCGCTGCTATTGCTATGGACGTAAAAACCGGAGAAATAATAAGTATGGCAGTAAAAGGAGATTTCGACCCTAATAATCCGTTTGAGATTGTTGATAAAACTGAGCTCGACAGGATAAATTCTCTTCCGGAGGAAGAAAAAGCCAAAGCCAAATCTGAGGCCCTTCAAAAACAGTGGAGAAATAAAGCCGTCAGCGATACATATTATCCGGGATCCGTATTTAAAATGTTTACTGCCTCTATGGGATTAGAATTAAATGTAGTAAACGAAAAGACCCCTTTTAATTGTACCGGTAGGATAAAACCCTGTGAAGGAGCCAAATATATAGGATGCCACAAGCGCGGCGGACATGGCCCTCAAACTTTCTTTGAAGCACTTTGTCATTCCTGTAACCCTGCTTTTATAATGACCGGGCAAAAGATAGGGACTAAAAATTTCTTTGAATACTATAAATCATTTGGATTCCACGAAAAAACCAATATTGATCTTCCCGGAGAATCCGGAGACATTTTCTTTCATGCAGACGGCAGTATGGATATTACCGATTTAGCCGTAGCATCTATGGGACAAAATTTCGGTATTACTCCAATTCAACTAATAACGGGAGTGTCTTCTATAGCAAACGGCGGAAAACTTATGCAGCCTCACATAGTAAAAGAGATCTTGGATAGTAATGGCAACATAGTAAAGTCAATTGAACCGATTGTCAAAAGAATGACAATTTCTGAAAATACATCTAAAAGAGTTATTGCTATGCTCCATGAAAATGCTACAACAGGGTCAGCTAAAAATGCATATGTTCCGGGATATCGAGTAGCGGGAAAAACAGGTACCTCAGAAAAAATCGGTCTTAGCACTCCAGGGCAAAAAGACTATATATCATCATTCTGCGGATTCGCTCCGGCAGACGATCCTAAAATAGCTCTTCTCGTATTTTTCGATACTCCAAGAGGTGATTTCTACTATGGAAGTGCCGTAGCAGCACCTGTATTTGCAAAAGCAATGCAAGATATCCTGCCATATATGGGTATAGAAAGAAAGTATACCGAAGAAGAACTTAAAAAATTAGATACAGAAACTCCAAATATGATAGATAAAAATATAGGAGAAGCCAAAAATATAGCTCTTACCGCCTCTCTTAAACCACTGATAATCGGTAGCGGTGAAAAAGTTATAGCGCAAATTCCGGAACCGTCTTCACACATTCCTAAAGAAGGCACCGTTGTTTTATATACAGATGAAGAAAGCAAAGAAAATACCGTTAAAGTACCTAAACTTACAGGTATGTCAGTTTCCGAGGTTAACAAAGCAGTATCTGACGTAAGACTAAACCTAAAACTTTCAGGTAACAACTTAACAGGTAATGAAGTAGTATCAGCATCTCAAAGCGTAGCAGAAGGTGAAGAAGTTCCACTCGGAACGATTATTACTGTAAACTTCATACATAAGGATGCCACAGATTGATTTTTTTACCAACTACATTTTACTTATTTTCCAGTTTATATTCCTTAATTTTTCATATTATAATATAATGGTGTGCATACTTAAAAATAAACTTTCAAAAAGGAGAGTGCCAAAACATTATGAACGGTATTTGGACAATGATAGCCGCTATAATTTCTTTTGCTATTACAGCTGTGCTTGGAAAATTTATGATTCCATTTTTACATAAATTAAAATACGGTCAAACTATTTTAGAAATAGGACCCTCATGGCATAAAAAAAAGCAAGGAACTCCCACCATGGGTGGTACCATATTTATTATTGGGTCAGTTCTTTCCGCTGTGATTTGTATTCCGCTTTACTACATCATAAACGGATCCGCAGGTAATCAGACAATAGAAACCCCGGTTATGATGACTAAAATTTTTGCCGGTCTTTGCATGGCAATACTATACGGCGGTGTGGGGTTCTTAGACGATTATATAAAAGTAGTCAAAAAACAAAATAAGGGATTAAATCCTAAGCAAAAACTTGTCTTACAATTTGCCATTGCAATTTCTTATTTACTTTGTATATATATTGTGGAATCCAGAAACGGTGGTAAAAATATTACCTGCGTATCTTTTCCCTTTTTAGGCTCTTTAAATTTAGGTCCTTTTTATTGGATAATATCCGCTATAGTAATTGTAGGAATTGTAAATGCAGTTAATCTTAACGACGGTATAGATGGTCTTACCTCTTCTATTACATTTTTTGTTGCAATATTTTATATGGTAATATCAAGCTTACTTGGTATGTTTGGTCTTAGTATACTTTCCGCCGCTTTAGCCGGAGGATGTTTAGGATTTTTAGTGTGGAATTTTTATCCGGCGAAAGTATTTATGGGAGATACCGGCTCTTTATTTTTAGGAGGCATGGTATGTGCATTAGGTTTCGGCACAAATTTACACATTGTTCTAATACTTATATCTTTTGTATATATATTAGAGATGTTTTCTGTAATACTGCAAGTGCTGTATTTTAAATATACACACGGTAAAAAACTTTTTAAAATGAGCCCTATACATCATCACTTTGAAATGATCGGGTGGAGCGAAACTAAAATATGTGTAATTTTTAGTCTGGTAACAATATTTTTTGGTATTATATCGTTTATACTAAGTATTTACGCTTTTTAAACTACAAAAAACATTTATCTTAATTCAAAGGAGGGATTTCTAAATGAAAAGAAAAGCAGCACCGCAAACAGATAAAAAAAGACCTATTAAACCTAAAAATTATAAAGGTAAAGCTTCGTCAAACACTATAAAATTAGAAATCCCTAAAAATCATAAAAGGAAGAAAAAGTCTTCCCCTAAAATAGTTAACTTTTTAAAAAATATTAAAGTTTTTTCCGTACGTTCAGGACTGGATCTTCCTTTTTTATTCTTAGTTTTAACTTTAACTGTTATAGGTCTTATAATGCTGTTTTCCGCAAGTTACCCCTTCGCATATTATAATAAACATGGTGACAGCTTCTATTTTATAAAAAATCAACTTATATTTGCAGTAGTTGGAGTAATTGCAATGTTTGTTGCATCATATTTTGACTACCACGCTTTACACAAACTAGCAGTTCCAATACTTATGCTTTCATTCATAATGTTAATTGCCGTATTATTTATGCCTGCAATCAGCGGAGTTCACAGATGGATTCAAATTGGTTCATTTAGTTTCCAGCCATCTGAAGTAACTAAATTTGCAATAGTTGTATCTTTTGCACACTTCATTACACTAAACTTTAATCGTATGGGCACATTCAAATACGGTATACTTCCATATCTTATAATACTTGCCCCAACAGTAGTGCTTCTGGCTCTTGAACCTCATATTTCCTGTACGGCTATAGTTGTTCTTTTAGCCGCAGGTATGCTTTTTATCGGCGGAGTAAAACTCAAATGGTTCGGCATGGTTTTAGGTGCTATATCTTCAGCCCTTATATACTTAGTCGTATTTACAGACAAACTAACTTATGCTAACAACCGCGTAGCCGGTTGGCTTGACCCTTTTGGGCCTGATGCAACCGTAGATACCTGGCAAACCAGACAAGGCTTATATGCTATAGGATCTGGAGGCCTTTTTGGTATGGGTCTTGGTAATTCGAAACAGAAGTATTTATATATTCCTGAACCTCAAAATGACTTTATTTTCTCCGTAGTTTGTGAGGAGCTTGGATTCGTTGGGGCGGTAATTATTCTTATATTATTTGCTATGCTTATTTGGAGGGGCATTGTAATATCTATAAAAGCTAAAGATAAATTTGGTTGTTTACTTGGTATCGGTCTTACAGCTCAAGTAGGATTACAAGTTGTTTTAAACATAGCAGTTGTTACAAACACCATTCCTAATACAGGAATAAGCCTTCCCTTTTTCAGTTATGGAGGAACTTCTCTACTAATGCTTCTTGCTCAGATGGGTATAGTACTATCTATCTCCAGAACTGCTAAACTTGAAACCAGTTAAAAAGGATGTGATAAATAATGAGAGTTATATTAGTCGGTGGCGGTACGGCAGGGCACATAAACCCAGCTCTAGCTATAGCTTCATATATTAGAGATAAAGAACCAAATTCTAAAATTCTATATGTAGGGGCAAAAGGCGGTATGGAAGAAACTCTTGTACCGAAAGAAAATTTAGAATTTAAAGGTATTACTATATCTGGTTTTTCCAGAAAATTAAATTTTTCCTCATTTAAAAAAAATTTAGTAACTCTAAAAAATATTTTTATAGCAAGTCATGAATCAAAAAAAATACTTAAGGAATTTAATCCCGATATTTGTATTGGTACAGGTGGATACGTAAGCGGCCCTCTCCTAAAAGAAGCCCATAAAAAAGGTATACCGTTTATAATACATGAGCAAAACGCATACCCGGGCATAACAACTAAAATACTTTCAAAAAAAGCCTCCGTTGTAATGTTAGCCACCAAAGCGGCTAAAAAACATCTAAATAAAAATCTAAATATTATAGTAACAGGAAATCCTCTAAGAAACAGCATCGGAAAAATAAATTCCAAAGAAGCTAAAAAAGAACTTGGTTTTGATAATGGTAAACCCTTAATTCTATCTTTTGGTGGAAGTTTAGGAGCAAGATCCATAAATGAGTCAATAGCTGAACTTATATCTTGGAGTCAAAAAAACAATTTATACAATCATATCCATGCCTACGGCAAATACGGGAAATGGATGCCGAAACTTCTCGAAGAAAAAGGTGTTAGAAAGTCACCCAATATAGATTTAAGAGAATACATAGACAATATGCCAATATGTATGGCAGCTGCTGATATAGTAATTTGCAGATCCGGCGCAATAACACTTAGTGAATTAATAGTCTGCCAAAAACCTTCCATACTTATACCATCTCCAAATGTTGCAGAAAATCATCAGTACCACAATGCAATGGAGTTCGTAGAAGCTAAAGCCGCTGCTTTGTTAGAGGAAAAAGAACTATCAGGGGAAAATCTTATCAAAAAATTATCTGAATCAATGAATAATATAGCCTACCTCCAAAGCGGAATAAACAAGCTTAAAAAAGAATTATCATTTAATTCGTCCGAAAAAATATATGAGATTATAAAAAATACTTTGAATTAAAAAGTTATTCTATATTCAGTTGCATAAATTCAACAAAAACATTGACAATTATATATATATATATATATATAATTAATATATATTTTTATTAGAGGTGATTAAAAATGAATGAATCAATTTTTGAATCTAAAGAATTTTTAGAACTTATGAAAAAAGAAGAGTTTATTAAAGAAATATCCAGTAAAAAAACTAGGGAAGAAATAAAAGATGCGTTTGCCAAAAACGGAGTAAAAATGACAGATGAAAGTTTAGACAAATTTGCTGATTATTTAGAAAAAATATCTATCGGAAATGTTTCAGGTGGGAAAAAGTTCAGTGAAGCAGTTGGTGACTTTATTGACAATCACCCATGGTTAACTTACTTTGCAGTAGGTTCTGCCATACTGGCTGTTCCGCGCACTATAGCTGCTATTAGAGGAGTATCCCCAATTACTATCAACCATATCAATAGATAATTTATCTTTAATAAAGTATTACCTTAAAATTTATATTTAAAAAGTAATATTTAAATCAACTTCAAACACAACTAAAATATAGTAGCGTTTGAGGTTTTTATAATGCAAATTTTTCACCTCATATTAAGTCCATGAATAGTATACAAAGTAAGCTACTTTACTGCACTTATAGTATTATGAGGTGAAATATAGATGCCCAAATTAGTCATAGAAGGAGCGAAACAATTAAATGGAGAAATAAAAATTCAAGGTTCCAAAAATAGCGTCCTGCCAATACTCGCAGCAACTATTATATGTGATGACGAATGTATAATAAATAACTGTCCGGACCTACTTGACGTACATACATCTATAGAAATATTAAAATATTTAGGATGCAAAATAAAATTTGAAAATTCTACTTTAGCAGTAGACCCTAGAAGCATTAACAGATCAGATATTCCGGAATATTTAATGAGAAAAATGCGTTCTTCAATAATATTTTTAGGAGCTTTGCTTTCAAAATCAGGAAATGCCAAATTATCTTTACCGGGAGGATGTGAATTAGGTCCAAGACCAATAGATCTTCATTTGGACGGCCTTAGACAAATGGGATTTATTATATATGAAAATCATGGATATATAGAATGCAAATCAAAGTATAAACTTCCTGGCTGCAACATTACACTATCGTTTCCAAGTGTTGGAGCTACTGAAAATTTAATTTTAGCTTCTGTAAAGTCCTCAGGAATAACCGTTATAAATAACGTGGCTAGAGAGCCGGAAATATGTGATTTAATAAATTTTCTTAACAAATGTGGTGCAAAAATTAAAGGTGCCGGAGAAAGTACTTTATTAATAGAAGGTGTAGAAAGTCTGCACTCTGCTCAACATTCAATAATCCCCGATAGAATTGTGGCAACCACATATATGTCCGCAGCAGCCATTACGGGGGGTACTTTGCTCCTTAAAAATATTTCAGTAAAAGAATTAGATTCTATTATACCAATATTTGAAGAAACCGGTTGCCTAATAAATAAAAAATCAGAATCAGCACTTTATATCGAATCACCTAGCAGATTGTATCCTAATAAACTTATAAGGACTATGCCCTATCCGGGATTTCCTACAGACTCTCAACCCCTTATTATGGCTATGGCATCTGTTGCTAACGGAACTAGCGTATTTGTTGAAAACATTTTTGAAAACAGGTATAAACATGTTGGGGAACTTTTAAGGTTAGGTGCGGATATTAAGATCGAGGGAAAAGTAGCTATTGTAGAAGGCGTAAAAAGATTATCGGGAGCAAATGTAACATCCACAGACCTAAGAGGAGCCGCAGCACTCGTAATTTCAGGTCTTGCCGCAGAAGGCATAACTACCATTTCAGACGTACATCACATTGACAGAGGATATGAGTCTATAGAAAAAAATCTTAAAAGTTTAGGCGCTAATATTGAAAGAAAAAATTGATATTTAAATCAATAACTTGTTTTTAATTAAAAATATCTATTTAAATGTTATATTTTGACTTGATTATTATATTATATTGCAATATAATATTTGTTATGACATTTATAATGTAGTTAAAATGAAATAAAATCCATGGTTTTTTAGATATTAAAGCGGAGGAGACCAAACATATGAGTTTTGAACTTGAAAATAATAATGAGGATATTGTTCAAATAAAGGTTATAGGAGTAGGCGGAGGCGGTGGAAATGCTATCAACCGAATGATAGATTCCGGTGTTAAATGCGTAGAATTCATTTGCGTAAATACTGACAAACAAGCTCTTTTAAGGTCAAAGGCAACACACAAAATACAAATTGGAGAAAAAATCACTCACGGAAAAGGTGCCGGATCTAAACCGGAAATAGGTCAAAGATCCGCTGAAGAAAGCAGAGATGAAATTATATCATCTATTAAAGGTGCCGATATGGTATTTATAACTGCCGGTATGGGCGGCGGAACAGGTACAGGTGCTGCCCCGGTAGTTGCACAAATAGCAAGAGAAATGGGAATACTTACCGTAGGAATAGTTACGAAACCTTTCTCGTTTGAAGGAAGCAGACGTTTAGAACAGGCTGAAAATGGAATTATAGCTCTTAGAGAACAAGTAGACTCATTAGTTGTAATTCCAAATGAAAGGCTCAAGTATGCAAGTCAACAAAGAATCACACTTATGAACGCTTTTATAGTAGCCGACGACGTATTAAGACAAGGTGTACAAAGTATATCCGACTTAATATTACTTCCGGGTCTTGTAAATCTAGATTTTGCTGACGTAACATCCGTCATGAAAGATGCAGGATACGCTCATATGGGTATGGGACGAGCATCCGGAAAAGATAAAGCTGAAATGGCCGCTAACATGGCAATATCCAGTCCATTACTTGAAACCGCTATTAACGGTGCAAAAGGCGTAATAATAAATATAACTTCTTCCCCTGACATTGGTCTTGATGAGATCGAAACAGCTTCAAGTATGATATCAGAACAAGCAGATAAAGGTGCTAATATTATTTGGGGAGCTGCATTTGATGAAACTATGGATGATGAAATCAGCGTAACTGTAATTGCAACCGGCTTTGCAACACGAGAATCATATATTCCTGTCCCCTCTGGATCAAATTCCAAATCTAACGTATTTGGCAGACAAGAAAATAGAAATATTCATAAGCCTCAAAGTAATTTTTCATCTGACTCTAAAAATAATGATGATACATATTATGATATAATGTCAATTTTTAATAATAAATAAAATTAGTATTGTAATCATAGGATATGTATGGTAAAATAAAAATATTGTCTTTAACTAAGAAATCATGAGAGGTGCAATTTTGTGAAAAAGGATATACATCCAAAATATAATACATCTAAAATTAGATGTGCTTGTGGTAATGAAGTAGAAACAAAATCAACAAGAGAAGTCGTCCACGTTGATATATGTTCAAAGTGTCACCCATTTTTTACTGGAAAACAAAAATTAGTCGATACTGGCGGACGTGTAGATAGATTTAACAGACGTTTTTCTGAAAACGCTCAAAAGTTAAAACAAACTGCTAAATCTTAATAGGTAGTAACTAATCCTACAATCGCATAATAGGCGACGCATTAAAGCGTCGCCTGTGATTTTCTGCTTTTGGAGGTATAAATATTATGCCGGAATATAAAACTGTTGGTAAAGAATCTTACAGCGAATTTACTGAAAAAAAATCAAAATTTATTTCTCACTGCATAAGCGTAAATTCCCAAGATCAAGCTTTACAATATATTGAAAAAATTAAATCAAAATATAATGACGCCAAGCACAATACATATGCATACTGTATCCACAAACCTAAAATACTGAAATACTCCGACGATTCAGAACCTCATGGAACAGCTGGAATTCAGATACTAACAGCTATTAAAAATTTTGATTTACAAGATACATTAATAGCAGTCACAAGGTACTTTGGAGGTATTTTGCTCGGTGCGGGAGGACTTTCAAGAGCATATAGAAAGTCTGCAGAGGAAGGTATCAAAAATAACAGTATAATAATTAAAAAATTATGTGTGGTTACTAGTCTTAATGTTCCCTATACTCTTATAAAACAAATTTTGAATATTTTAAATTCCAGCTTTTCAAAAATTCAAAAAATAGATTATAGTGTATCAATAAAAATTACTGCATATATAGAAAAAGAAAATTTTAGTTTAGTAGAACAAAAACTGAGTAAATGCTTAGGAAAAAAAATAAATCTTAGTATATTAGGAGAAAAATATCATAGTTTGGATAAATATGATATAATAAATAAAAATACTTCTTAGATTCTTTGAGGATGTGATAAATATTTGAGTATATCAGAAGAATTTATAAGAGAATTAAAATACAAAAATAATATTTCTGACGTTGTCTCCAGCTATATTGATCTTAAACAAAAAGGTAAAAATCTTATTGGGATATGTCCATTTCACGCAGAAAAAACTGCTTCGTTTTTTATTTATCCTTCAAATGAATCGTTCTACTGCTTTGGGTGCGGTAAAGGCGGGGATGTTATTACATTTATTCGTCTAATAGAAAAACTTGATTACATAGAATCTTTAAAATTTCTTTGTCAAAGAGCCAACATGAACTTCCCTGAAGACGAACTTTCAAATGATTCATACAAACAAAAAATGACTGTATACGAAATAAATAGATTATCTGCAAAATTTTTTCACAATAATTTATGTAGTGATCAGGGAAAAAAAGCCCTTGAATATCTAAAAAAAAGAAGTTTATCTTTAAAATCAATAAAACATTTTGGACTGGGATATTCTCTTGAATCTAAATTTTCACTTGTCAATTTTCTAACCGGTAAAGGGTATTCTCAAAAGGATATTATAGATTCAAATGTTGCATATAAAAATCGTCTTGGACAAGTCATGGACAGATTTTCAAACAGAATCATGTTCCCAATAATAGATATTAGAGGAAACGTAATAGGATTCGGTGGCAGATCCTTAAATGGAAATAACCCCAAATATTTAAATACTTCTGATACTGTTGTATTTAAAAAAAGCGATAATATTTTTGCCATTAATTTTGCTAAAAACAGTAGTTTAAAAAATTTAATTCTTACTGAAGGATACATGGACACGATTTCCCTTCATCAAATCGGATTTACAAATACTATTGCTTCACTTGGCACAGCTCTGACGTCCGGACAAGTAAAATTAATGTCAAGATACACAGATGAAGTAATACTTTGCCTTGACTCGGATCAAGCAGGACAAAAAGCAGCTTTGCGTTCCATAGATATACTTAAACAAAATGGTATATCTTCAAAAGTAATTTCGATTCCCAGTGGAAAAGATCCAGATGAATTTATAAAATATTACAAAGACGAAAGCAAGATAAGATTTAATGAACTCATTATAAATGCGATCCCCGATATAGAATATAAATTACTAAATATAAAAAATAAGTATAATCTCAGTGATTCCGGAGACAAAATAAAATATACATCTGAAGCTTTAAAAATTTTATCAAATATTGAAAACGATATCGAAAAAGATATTTATTGCAGTAAACTTAGCAATGAAATAAATATAAGCAAGGATTCTATAAAGTCTCAACTTAGTAAATATTTAAGTAAAATATCCAAAAATAAAAATAGTCTTAACGTTTTACCCCATAATCTGAATTACTACAATAAAGATAAAAATCAGATTTTTAGTTTAAAAAGGATAAAAGCTGAAGAAACTATATTATCATATATAATAAATAACTACGATATTACTAATAATATACTGTCAAGAGTTTCAGAAAATCTATTTGGAATAAATTTTAATAAAAAATTGTATTTAACTATAAAAATGCTGATACTAAATAATAAGGATTTAAACTTAAATAATATACTTTCCGAAGGTTTTGACATAGAAGACGCCGGAAAAATTACAAAAATAATATGTGATTATAAAAGGGAATATGTAAATGCACAAGTCATCGAAGAATGCATATCATTAATTGAAAATGAAAATCAGAAAATTAAAATTAAAGATATCCAAGATATAAATTCTATAGAACTTAAAAATTACATAGTAACACTCAAAAAAATGAAACAGTAGAGGCAGGGATGAAAAATATGAACGATAACGATATAGCTTTAGATCCTAAAAATAATATCATTAAAGATTTAGTGGAACACGGTAAATCAAGCGGAAAAATAAGTACGGATGATATCCTGGACGCTATGGGAGAAATGGACTTCGACCCCAATGAAATCGAACAGCTTTATGACTCTATTGAATCTATGGGTGTTGAAATTATAGAGTCCCAAGATGACGAACTTGAAACTATAGATAAAATTTTACCTAAAATAAAAAGTCAATCTCCTCAAGAATCAAACGATAAGTTATTAGAAGGTATTTCAGTCGACGACCCCGTTAAAGCATATTTAAAAGAAATAGGATTAATCCCTCTTTTAGATCCTGATGAAGAATTAAAACTTGCCGTACGGGTGTCTGAAGGCGACGAACGCGCTAAACAAAGACTATCAGAGTCTAATTTAAGATTAGTTGTAAGTATAGCTAAAAGATATTTAGGCAGAGGTTTACAATTCCTGGATTTAATTCAAGAAGGAAATTTGGGACTTATAAAAGCCGTAGAAAAATTCGACTATACCAAAGGATTTAAATTCTCTACCTATGCAACATGGTGGATTAGACAATCTATCACAAGAGCAATAGCAGATCAGGCAAGAACTATACGTATACCCGTTCACATGGTCGAGACTATGAATAAAGTCAAAAGAGTATCGGGTCAGCTTCTTCATAATAACGGTCAGGAACCCACTCCGGAAGAAGTTGCAGACGAACTTAATTTACCTACAGAAAAAATTAAAGAAGTAATAAGAGCCTCTCAAGATCCCGTATCGCTTGAAACTCCAATTGGAGAAGAAGAAGACAGTCACTTAGGCGACTTCATACCGGATCATGACGCTCCTGCACCTGTTGAAGAGGCGTCCCAAACTCTACTTAAAGAACAACTTCTTGAAGTGCTTGACACGCTTACTCCAAGAGAAGAAAAAGTCTTAAGAATGAGGTTTGGTCTTTTGGACGGAAGAACACGTACTCTTGAAGAGGTCGGACAAGTATTTAACGTTACAAGAGAAAGAATCAGACAAATTGAATCAAAAGCTCTTAGAAAACTCCGCCACCCAAGCAGAAGTAAACTTCTAAAAGACTTTTTGGATTAAATATATTATACTAAACTCAATTAAATTCTATATTGCAGAATTTTTTGAGTTTTTTTATTTGCATTTATATAATAATTAGTACATCAAAGGAGGAGATCCACATTCTAAATATTATACTTGGTCCGTCAGGAAGCGGAAAAACCACTAAATTAAGGAATCTTATAAAAGAAAACATCCAAAATAACAATAAAAATATAATATTACTTGTCCCTGAGCAGTCCTCTTTTTCAAATGAAAGAGAAATTTTAAAATTTTTAGGAGAAAAAAACTTTAAATTTATCGAAATATTGAGTTTTACAAGACTGTCTGATTTTATTTTCAGGAAGTCCGGCTACATATATAAAAATTCTCTTACTGAAAGTCTAAGAAAGCTCATAATGAGCTGTGCTATTGATAAGTCTAAAAGTAATCTGCTCCTTTACTCAAAAAGCAGAGACGTTAATAATATAGACTTAATGGTAGAATCTTTAAAAGAATTTAAATCCGGAAAGATCTCTCCGGAAGATATACAAAATATTTGTAATGTCCTAGAAAGCGGAATACTAAAACAAAAATTATCCGAATTTAAATATATTCTCGATAACTATAATAATTTAACAAAAAATCAATTTCTGGATCCCCTCGATAATTTAAATGATATATCTAACTTTTTGTCTAAAAACTCAGTGTTTAGCGAATATACAGTATTTATGGATTCGTTCCATACGTTTAATCATCAACAATTAAACATAATAGAAAACATTTTAGTTCAGTCTAAAGAGTCTTATATTACCATATGTTGTGACAATAACTATGATAAATATAAAGGCGAAGAATTAAACTTGTTTTTTCCGGTATACTCAACTATAAATAAATTTTTTAAAATGTGCTCAAATCACAATATTAAAACAAATATTATAAGCTTAGGCGAAAATTTACCCAGATTCAAAAATGATGAACTCAAAGAATTACAAAAAAATTTTTTTCAAAATCACTATTCAAAATATAATTATGCACCTCAAAATATAAACATATATAATGCCCCGGATATATATGAAGAATGTGATTACATTTCCAGAACTATTAAAAAAATGGTAGTGACACAAAATTATAGATTTAAAGATTTCGCTGTAATAACCGAAGATACTGAAAATTATATAAATATATTAAAAGGAAGTCTTAAAAAATATGGTATACAATATTTTATAGATCAACCAAAATCTCCTTTAAATAATAATCTTTTAAATCTCATTTTCTCAGTATTAAACTGTATAGTAAATAGCTACAGTTCTGAGGATATAATAAAATATCTGAAAACGGGACTTACAGAATTTAGTATAGAAGAAATATCTGAAATTGAAAACTACGTTTTGCTTTGGGAAATAAAAAATGAAGAATGGCTATCTCCATTTACCAAAAGTCCAAAAGGATTCTCATCTAAATTTGAAGATGAGGAAATAAATCAGCTGTGTAGGTTAAATACTATCAGAGAAAAAATTATATCCCCCATAGAAGTATTAAAAAAAGATTGTTTAAATTCAACAGGACATAAAATATGTTTTTCACTATTTAAATTTTTGGAAAACGTCAACATACAAAAAAATATTCAAAATTTTTGCAGTAATCTTATCGAAAGCAAAGATGAATTATTATCGGAAGAATTAGCCAGAGTTTGGGATATCTTAATAAAATCACTTGATGAAATAGATAAAATTTTTCATAACCAAAAAATCTCGCTTAGAAAGTTTATTGACCTTTTAAATATCGTAATCGCATCTGAAGATATCGCATTCATACCCCAAAATATAGACGAAGTAATAATAGGATCCGTTGGAAGAATACGTCTTTCAAACCCTAAAATTATATTTATAGTCGGAGCATGCGAAGGAATATTTCCTAAAGTATCTAAAATAAACAGTATTATAAGCGATGAAGAAAGACAGTATCTTATTTCTATGGGTCTTAATATGAACCAGACCTTAAGTCAACAGGACATATATGAAAGATTTTTGACCTATTTAGCAATAACAAGTTCGTCAGAAAAAGTATTTGTAAGCTGGCCTTCTAAAAACGCATCTATGAATGAGAATCTGCCTTCTGAAATAATAAGCAATATAAAAAGTATTTTTCCTGCCATAAAAATAAAAACTCTAAATGATATCCCCCTGGACGATTTCCTTTGGTGTGAATCTTCGGCATTCGAGATTCTTGCAAAAAACTTTCAAAAACAAGCAAATCCTTTTTAC
>CAQBRY010000029.1:16112-18312 GCA_948762645.1 uncultured Eubacteriales bacterium
CTTTAAAACATTACTTTATTAATAAAAGCGATTATTCTGAAAAAATATCGTCTCTTGAAAGAATAATCAAGAAAAGGACTCTCGACTTTGATGAAAAAGAAAACGCCAAGAAACTTTTTGGAAATAAAATAGAATTATCCGCATCAAAAATTAAAACTTTCTATTTATGTAAATTTTATTACTTCTGCAAATACGGTCTAAATGCAAAAGAACGTAAAAAAGCGAAATTCGATTCGCTGGAATACGGAAATCTTATACACTTTATTTTGGAAAATATTTTTAAACACGAAAATATACAAAACTTACTAAACTACAGCCCTATAGAAATATCAGAAAAGGTCAGAGATCTTATTAATTTATACGTAAATGAAAATATGGGCGGTTTTGAAGGTAAATCGAAAAGATTTAACTATCAAATATTAAAAAGTGTGTCAATAATCGAGCTTGTAATAAAATATATCTGTGATTATTTAAAGCAAAGTAAATTTGTCCCAATCGGACAAGAAATGAAAATATCATTTTCAGGATGCATCTTCCCCCTAAACATAAAAATAGATAACAGTTCATCCGCACAAATAACAGGAAAAATAGACAGAATCGATCAAATGAATATAAACGAAGAAAAATATATCAGAATAATAGACTACAAAACCGGATCGGACAAGTTTAAATTATCAGATATATTATACGGTCTGAACTTACAAATGTTTTTATATATGATGTCTATTTTAAACGATTATAAATATAAAAATGCAAAGCCCGCGGGAATACTATATTTGAAGATATCAAATCCGAATATCAAAAATGAAGAATTGAAAAATAAAGAAAATGTCAAGGATAAAATATACCAAAACTTTAAAATGGACGGTCTTATACTAGAGGATGAGTCAATAATCGACGGTATGGACAAAGGCATAACAAATACATTTATTCCCGTCTCTAAATATAAAAACGGTACTCTTAAAGATACCAATTTAATAAATATAGAGGACTTCAATACCATAATCGGATACATAGAAAAAAAAGTTAAAGAAATGGGAAAAAGTCTAATAGACGGTAAAATCAGTTCGTCTCCATCTACGATAAAAAGTAGTCAAGATAAAAACACTTCTTGTGATATATGTCCTTATAAATCAGTATGCGGGTATGAAGAGGAACTATTTACTGAAGTTATAGATTTAAGTAAAGAAGACGTTATTAAAAAAATACGTAAAGAAAGCGATGAAAAATAAATATGTCTAAAACTATATGGACCGAAAATCAACAAAACGCTATAAACTCAAGAAACGGTACTATCCTTGTATCAGCCGCCGCAGGGTCTGGGAAAACAGCCGTACTTGTGGAAAGAGTCGTAAAACACCTTACCGATAAAATTAATCCGTGCAGTGCCGATAAACTTTTAATTGTAACTTTCACAAATGCCGCTACCGACGAAATGAAAAAACGTATCTCCAAAAAACTTTCCGAAATGGTCGAAAATGATCCCGGAGATATAAATCTAAAACGTCAGCAAATACTTATAAGAAGGGCCAATATCGGTACTATACACAGTTTTTGCAACAATATCGTAAAAGACAACTTCTATAGACTAAATATATCTCCTAATTTTAGAATATCTGAAAACGGAGAAATTACTGTTTTAAAGACTAAAGCCATGAACGCACTAATGGATGAATTTTACAGTCAAGATGACAGCATATTTTTAGAACTCGTAAATACTTTAAGTCAAGAAAAAAATGACTCATCTCTTACCGATACAATAGAAGATATATATAATTTCATGAGATCATTCCCCTTTGAAGAAAAATGGTTTGAAGAAAAATTAGAACTATATAAATATAATGACCAAATTGACATATCTAATTCTCCCGCAGGTAAAATAATAATAGAGTACACTAAAGAAAGTTTGGAATTTATAATTTCACTTACCCAAAACTCCATACAAATACTAAATGAAGATCCTAATATGTTCAAAGCATACTCTAAAACAATACAAAAAAACCTAGATCTTTTTCAAAATATATATAAAAGTCTGGATCAAAGTTTTGATACAGTCTTTAAAAATATAAATACTCTTAAATACGATGGAACTTACGATAGAAAAATTAAAGATATTAAAGATAATCCGTATAAATCCATAATCGATGAAAATAAAGATCTTATAAATAAAACTATCAAAAAAATTAAATCTAATTTTTTA
>CAQBRY010000030.1 GCA_948762645.1 uncultured Eubacteriales bacterium
CCTTATTAAATTATCAGAAATTTATAATGTCAGTTTAGAAGAATTGATTACTAAGCCATAAAAATCAAAAAATATTATGATGTGGGGCAATCTGAATTTCAGTTTTGTCCTCTCGTAAATGATTATTTCCCTTTTATCGGCTTTTGACGTTTACACAAAACTTGAAACAGTCTCAAAATTTACGCTTAGAATCATTTTTTATCCAAGCAAATATTAAATACTGACAATCGTGAATTAGTGAAGAAATGTGTTCAAATTGTTTAACAAGAATACATTTTTGTTCAGTAGCCAAGTTACAAATGAAGCTAAGCATTTTTAAAGAGATCAAAGCTTCTCTTTGAAACTCTAATCTGCAAAGAGAATTATTAGATAATCTAATTTCATTAGCTTTGAATATCGTTTGCAAAATATCCAAAGAAAGGTTTTGGATCCTGGAAGTAAGAGTAAATCTAAATTTTTTGGGTGAATTTTGAGTTACTGTTAGAATATAGGTACATAAATCTTTGGATTTTGTAATTAACGCAAACTCTGAATTAGAAGACAATTATTGCCCACTCCTTTTTAATAGTATAAAATCTTCCAGTAAATGCTTTCTTAATTTATAAGTATGCCCGTGACATAGATGTCCCTTATAACTTGCAAGACTTTGATTTATTTTTTCCAAAGAAATTTTATTATTAGAGTATAAATAAGAAAGAGCTTTTAAACGTTTTTTAAATCTGGTTTTAGTTGTATTCCTGAGTTTACGTATAATTTTGCCGTTAGATGCCAAATAGAAATGGAATCCTAAAAAATCGACCCCATTTTGAATAGGAAAGATTTGAGTTTTATCATTAAGCTTTAATTTTAGTTTGTTTTCCAAAACATAGCTAATGTAATTTAAGCATTCTTTTAGATACAGCTTATCAGGATGCAAAATTATCATATCATCCATATATCTTGTATAAAACTTAAACTTAAATTTTTCTTTTATAATTCTGTCAATTTCATCAAGATAATATAAAGCAAAAAGCTGACTTGACTGATTGCCCATCGGAAGACCGAAATCGGGAGTATTTTCAAAACTATCAATAATGTAAAAAAGTAAAGACAGTATTTTTTTATCGTCAAAAATACCTGATATTTTTTGTTTTAAAATAGTGTGATTAATACTGGGGAAATATTTATGAATATCGCATTTAAGAATATATCCTGAAGAACTATAAGTTTTATAGTACAAATGAAAGAATTTAGAGAGACGATTTATTGCGAAGTGAGTACCTTTACCTATTCGGCAAGCCGAATTATCGTATATTAATTTTTTGTCCATAGTTGGACGTAATACATGTTTGCATAAAACATGTTGAACGATACGATCGTAATAAGAAAGAGCTTGAATTTCACGCTCTTTTGGTTCAAATATTAAAAATTTATTATAACCTGCTATTTTATAAGACTCATTTTCCAAGGAGGTCTTAATGGTCCAAAGATTTTGGGAAAGGTTATTTTCAAATTCAACAACGTCTTTTTTGTGACGTTTTCCACATCGGGCTTCTTTGTGAGCGTGATATAGATTTTGAAAGTCGCAAATTTTCTCGTAATCTGTCATAATTTAAAGTAAGACCTTTCCTGTTAATTAAAAAGATAAATTGCCGCCCTCAAAGACGAGGTAAGGAAACGAAAGTCAAAAGACGTAAGTTTCCCACGGCAATAAGTGTTTGTCCCTCTGCTATTTTAAATTTTAAGTCTTACGAGAAACAGGAATAAAATCCCTTTACCTCGGGCACGGATGTAATCCACTTGGATAAACATATCAGGCAAGTTGAGGTAAATCGGGCGCCGCGCCGTTATTGTTGTTGTAGACATTGTTGTTATTGACGTAATTACCGGCCCAAGACACCAGGGCATTGTTGTTATTAGATGAATACGGAGACCGCAGCCAGTCAATACACGAAAAACTCAGCATATGCGATTTTATCCCCGTCACTAAGTTATGCCAACGACATTGTATTACAAAAAATGACAAACGTCAATCTTTTTACTTGACTTTTATTATTTAATTGCCATATAATAATACATAAAATCACATAAAAAATATTAATTATTTACATTAAGCAGGTTGAGTGGAGGGGCAAAAGTGACAAATAAAAAAATATTAGAGAGAGAATATAATGTATTTAAAAGGACGATATCGCTAATATTGGCGATACTGATTGGCGTGGGAGGTGTACCGCTTACAAGGTTAGAGGAAGTTCATGCTGCATCGTCGCCGGGGCTGCAGTACTTTGCGGCTAAAAGTGATTGGCAAACTCTTAATTTGACGGACGATAGCAAATCAATAAAAATTAACTTGGGCACAGTGCCGAGCAATATAGCAAATGCGGATTATCAGCCGACGGATAGTAGCATTGGCCTCACGACGGGAGACCCAATAACCTGGTGGGTAGTGGGAGCAAACGGGAGCGAAGCGAACCTATACAGCGAAAAAACGCTATTCAGAGCGTATTATGACAAGGTCTGGCACAATGCTCATAGCGGTACTGATCGGTATACAAAAACAGGATTATCCGGTAGCTGGGGAGAAAATGGATATGGAACGTATAAAGATGGCTCGAAGCCGAATGAAGTATATATAAATCATTATGGAGCGAGTGATATAAGGAACAATATACTAAAAAGCCTTCATAATGCCTTGTTCAAAACGGAAGAAAACAAAATAGTTACTAATTCAGAAATAAACTGCTGGGATAATAAAAATGGTAAAACGTACACGGTAACTGATAAGCTATATTTGCCAAGTGGTGGAGCGGAAACAGCGAATATGGATTATGGTTCAAGTTATACAACAATTTATGTGCCGGACAGTAATGGAGGCTTTAACAATGCTATACCTTTGGGTAAGTGGGCCTTAAATTATGCCGTTGACTGGCTGCGGTCTCCGTATTCATTTGATTACATCACTGCCCTGGTGACTTGGCCGGTAATGACGTCGGTAGCCTCGCTGTCTGCGTCCACACTAACGGCGCGGCGCCCGCTTTTAAAATTAATCTTTCATCTTTAATCTTTTCATCTGCAGCGCGAAGCGCTGCGACAACCGCCGCTACTCCCGGCGGCGAAAATTTAGCAAATTATGAAGGTACACATAACCTAAGAGTGACAGACGATGCGAGTTCAGATGCATCAATTAAGAGGAACAACGATTACACAGAGATAACGGCAAAAGGTGTGCCAACCAGTGGGACTTACTACCTCATGGTGCAGGGCGTAAGCGGTAGCAATAGCTATGCTTTTGCAAAGCAGGTGTCTTCCGGTACGGCTACGATTAAGACTTCAGATATCACGACTACATCGGTTTCGAGCTTTGAAGGTGCAAAGGCCTGGGTGGAAAAAGCACCAAATACATCCACCGACGGCCAACTCCTCTACGCCAACGCTCTCACGACGATTAACAGCAGTACTCCTCTATCGACGATTGACCCAACAATAAACTCAACCAGCACAAGCACGGTTTATGCACCAAACAAAAAGCTTTCTGAAGTTGCGTACCCAACCGTTACAGGCACAGCGGGTTCGTGGAGCTGGGATGATCCGAATGCCGCAGTGGGCGACGTTGGTTCGCACAGTTTTAATGCAACATTTACCCCAACCGATACCAACACTTATAACACCGTTACAAAGTCAATTAGCGTAACGGTTACTCGGGCAAATCCGGATTACACAGCTCCGACGGGTCTTACCGCAACCTACGGTGATACGCTTAATAATGTAAGCTTATCGGGAGGCGGTGGAAGCGGAACTTGGGGCTGGAAAACGCCGAGTGAATCAGTTGGGAACGTAGGAGATCGCACGTTTAAAGCCGTTTTCACGCCGAACGACACGACCAATTATAACGCAGTTGAAGTCGATTTGACTGTGACGGTAAATCCAAAAACAGCATCGTTCACGGCAACGATAGCCGACAAGCATTATGACGGAAAAACGATTATTGATAAAGATAGTGTTACTCCAACGCTGACCGGTCTGGTATCAGGCGATGAAAGTAAGGTTACGCTTTCAAAAGGTACGGCATCGTTCCAAGATGCCTCAGTTGGACAAAATAAAGCTGTTACCTTTTCAAGCTACGGGGTTAGCGGGGCTTCAGCTTCAAACTATACATTAACCATCCCCACAAATATCACCGCAAATATAGTAAATGGGTTTACACCTGTAAAAGGGACGCATTATACCGTTTCTTCCCCCGATGGTACAGAGGGTTGGTATAGTGCCGACAGTTTTAAAATTACAGCCCGGGCTGGATATTTGCTAAGCGAGACAGGCACTGACAGCGGACCATGGCAAGACGAAATAACACGGACGCAAGATACCACAAATACAAATGTACCATTTTATGTAAGGCGTTCGGGAACAACAATCTCGGAAAGCACAAACACAATATACCAAAATGAGATTTCTGTAGGCACTTCTGAGTCTTACAAGAAAGATTCGGTAGAGCCAACATGTACAATTACAATTGGACAAAATTCATGGAATCAATTTTTAAATTGGGCAACATTTGGATACTTTTTCAAAGATACAATTGACATTAACATTACCGCAAATGATAGTGGAAGTAATGTAAAATCCACAGAATATCAGCTTGTTGAAAAGAAATTTAGTAGTACCGATAAAGCCACTATTATTGACGAGTTAAACAAAAACAACTGGAATACCTATTTGGGAACTGTGACAATAACACCGGAAACAAATCAAAAATTTGCGGTTTATGCTAAAGTTACTGATAATGCAGGGAATGTTACTGTAATAAACACCGATGGAATCGTAATTTATAAGGATAGCTCACAAAACACAGAATCAATATCCTTTACAAAAACAACGACAGCCGATGTTCCGGCATTAGTAAATTTGAACGGAAATACAATTTCAAAAATCACAAATAGCAACGGCAATACTTTAGTTTCAGGAACAGATTACATCACGAACGACGATGGAAAGATCCAATTTAAAGCGGATTATTTGGAAAAATTAGCAGCGAAAGCCGAAGCGTACATTTTAACGGTTTATTATAATCCGGCAGGAGAACCATTTGATAGTAGTAGCTATGGAAGTGCGCCCAATACGACCACTATATCATTAAAGGTGTTGAAGCATACACAGAGTGCATTAACATTTAATAATCTTTCAAATTCATATACCTACGGCGATGCTCCGATAAAATTAGAGACAATTGGAGGTAGCTCGGCAGCAAATGTAGTTTACTCATTGTCAGACGTCGAAAACGAGTGTGTATCGATTTCCGGCGACACAATTACTATAAATAAACCCGGAGCTTTCAAAGTAATAGCGACAAAACCCGAAGATGGTAATTATGAGTCAATAACCGCAGAACAAATGGTAACCATAAAAAGAAAAAAAGTATATATAGAAAACGTTACAGCGCATAGCAAAGCTTATGATTCGACAGATAAAGCAGATTTTGACTTAAATAATGCAAGAATCAACGGTAAGTTGACGGGTGATAATTTAGAAATAAACGACGATAACGCTATTGCTGCTTTCTCGGACAAAAACGCCGAAGCCAATAAAACAGTAAATTTTAGTGGGTTTAAATTTATGGGAATCGATGAATATAAATATGAAATAGCATCTGATCCAACTGCAAGTGCAACGATTTCTGCTTGTGATGCAGAAGTTATAGTGTCCGTTGAAGAAAAAGTTTATAATGGCGAAACCGATGCAACAATCGTGGGCGAACCCAGAATACAAATAACGGTAAATGATGAAAAGAGAGGTCCCTACGAAGGGGACGACATAAGCATTAAAGAAGGGAAGACGGCGGAATTTAATGATAAAACCGTAGGCCAAAACAAGCCACTCAATTTTTCAAATTTTAGTTTTGAAGGTAAAGATAAGGACAATTATAATCTAAAAGAAATTACGGGTACCGGAAATATAGCAAAGGCTCCGCTTAACATTAAAAATTTTGAAATAAAAGAAAAACATTATGATGGTACTAATACGGCTTCATTCATACAAGAACCGGAATTGGACGGCTTAATGAAGGAAGACGATGTTAGGTTGCAAAAAGGAACTCCATATTTTAAAAGTATAGAGCCCGGCGACGGCATCAATATAATTTTTAATCCGGAATTTAGTATTAAAGGAGAAGATTTCGAAAATTACGAATTATTACAGCCGGAAACAACATCAAATATACTAGAAGGATTTACGTCTCAAAAAGATGAACATTATACAGTTTCCGAAAAAGATGGATTAGTAGAGGCAGGAAATAATGTAAACGGTTGGTATCGATCTGAAGACTTTAAAATCATTGCGGAAGAAGGATTTAAGGTAAGTGATCAAAATATTGCCGATGATGAAGTCTGGAAACAGGAGTTAATTTATAGTGCAGAAACGCCTAACGGAAGTGCATCAGAAATTAAATTCTATGTACGAAGAACAGGGGCTAAAACAGATACGATCGAACAAAATGAAATATCAATCGAGAAAATGGAATCATACAAAAAAGATCAAACTGCTCCGGAAGGAAGCATAAGTTTAGGTACAAATATATGGAAAACTTTTGTTAATAATATAACTTTTGGAGTCTTTTTTAAAGATAAACAAACGATAAACATTGAATCGAGTGATGATAATAGTGGAATCTACAAAACAAAATATTATAAATCGGAAAATCCAATATCAGAATCAGATATAGTGAATTTACCTGAAGACTCATGGACTGAAGGAACGAGCTTTGACGCTGAGCCGGATAGTAAATTTATAGTTTACGTAAAAATTACCGATAATGCAGGAAATATCAAGTATATTGGTTCAGATGGAATTGTAATAAACGCTTCGGCTCCAAGTATTTCGATAAGCGGCGGAATTCCCGAAAACACGTGGTCAAATAAAGATAAACTTGATGTTACAGTGTCGCATCCACTACCGGTAATAGATAGTATTACTTACAAGATAGGAAATGGTGAATCAGTATCAGTCGATGTACAAGCATCAGAAAATGAAGCTCCTGATAAGGTCAATTTTTCAATAGAAGACCTTCCTGACGGCGAGTACGACATGAATATAACAGCTGGGGCAAAATTGGGAATTAATACAAGCAAGACTTTCAGTGTCAAAAAAGATACTTCAAATCCAATAATTTCCCAAGTTTCTGTAAGTCCTGATTCTGGTAGTGTTACAAATAAAAATGTAACCGCAAAAATTGATGCATTTGACGAATTGTCAAAATTATCTGATATGGCCTATAGTTTTGATTCAGGAAATACGTGGCAATCATCGCCCGAACATGTTTACACACACAATACCATAGTCGAATCAGGTGCGATACAAGTCAAAGACACCGCGGGAAATATCACAAAATATGATCAGGAGATTATCATAGATCACATCGATAAACTTAATCCGCATACCCCTACATTGGAAGGTTGTCCGACAAGATGGGTTAATAATGATGTTGAATTAAAAGTGATATCTAAGGATAAAGATTCCAACAGCGAATATGCACAAAGTGGTTTAGCCTATTTTGAATACTCGATAGATGGCGGCGAAACGTTTGAGAAGGTAGAATGGTCGGAGAGTCCGACATTTACTGTAACAGAGCATGGCGATTATACGGACAAAATATTTGTAAGAGTAGCCGATAATGCCGGTAATATTTCGGATTTGAGTGCTCCTTATACTGTAAAAATTGATAAACATTTGCCAAAAATTTTATCAGTAACCGGCAACGCTGAAACTTGGACAAATAAAGATGTAATTTTAACGGTCGAAGCTCAAGACGAAGACAGTGATTTAGCAATGGAGGCATATAGTTTCGACTCGGGAAATACGTGGCAATCATCTCCTGACTACGTTTATACGCACAACACTGTAATTAAGCCAGGTACAATTCAAGTTAAAGACGTGGCTGGAAATATCACAAGCTACGAAGAAGAAATTGAAATAAATAAAATTGATAAACTCACTCCAAGCGCTCCTACAATCGATGGAGCCTCCGAAGAGTGGAAGCATGAAGATGTAGTCTTAACCGTAGTATCTAAGGATAAAGATTCCGACAGCGAATATGCACAAAGTGGTTTAGCCTATTTTGAATACTCGATAGATGGCGGCGAAACGTTTGAGAAGGTAGAATGGTCGGAAAATCCGACATTTACTGTAACGGAGCACGGCGATTATACGAACAAAATATTTGTAAGAGTAGCCGATAATGCCGGTAATATTTCGGATTTAAGTGCTCCTTATACTGTAAAGATCGATAAAAGCGAAACTCAAGAATTAGAACAGTCAAATGAAGAAAGCGAACAAGAGTTTAGATTCTTAGATGAAAAAACAGGTGTTCTAGTCAGAGCACTGCCCGGTGTTATTCCAAATGGCTCAACAATAGTTATTGATCCATTAAGCCAAGATACACAAGAAAGAACAAAAGAATACGAGAGGATTTATGGTGCTATAGACACCGACATACGAGAAACTTTAGAAAGATGTAAGCTTTTTGAGATTCATATTAAAGATGTAAATGGAAACCTAATTCAACCGAATGGATCTGTTGAAATATCGATACCAATACCTGATGATTTTGATAAAAGTGAGCAAGACCTAGATGTTTACAGGGTCCAATTAGGTTTGGACGACGATGATGATTTTGAAGAATATATACAAGAAATTGACGGTATTCATTATTGTACGTTTTCTACAGACCATTTCAGCCCTTACGCACTTATCGATAAAGATACCAAATCTAAAGAAAATAAATCAGCTAATGCTATAGTTATTTTTTCGATTATCTTCTTAGCAATCACACTTGCTATTTTACTAATCATAATTCTTATCAGAAAGTCAAAAAATAAAAATTAATTTTTAGATATTATATTCAAGAACCCCTCTATCCAATTTTTAGTTAGATAGAGGGGTTGTGTATTAAAAATTTATAAAATTATTCAATATCTTTAATTTTAACCTTATGAGTTTTAGTCTTGCTGTCATAAGATATGCCAACAGCTAACTTTTGTCCTGTGTAATCTTTTAAAGCCAAAGCGTATCGTTTTTCATGGATTTGTTTTAGAGCTTCATCAGGAGTTGTGTCTTTCTTTAATTCGATAATAAATGCAGGTTTGCTTTTATTGTTTGGATAGAAAATAAAATCTGCAAATCCAATTCCAGCCGGCATTTCACGAATAATTTTATAATCATCACGAGCAGCTAGATATGCTAGAGTAACAACGCATGAAAGAGAATTTTCATCGCCGTATTTTATAACTGGAATGTTTATATCATGGGTTTCTTGGATTATTCTCTCCATTGTTACAGTATCTTTGCGCAGTGTTGCATCGAGCATTTCGTTGGATTGCATTATAACCTTAGAAATTTCTCCCATAGATTTATCTTCTAAAGTTTCATCAAATTTAATTCGGAGTTCTTTGTTTGGAATTTGGAGCGTTTTATCGTAGTAACTCAAAAATCCATAAACTGTCATTGCGGATAAAATCTGATTGCGGTTATTAAGATTTATTTGCTCTGCTCCATATCCTTTAAGTTTGATTTTTACAGGTATTCCCGAAGTCATTTGAACAATATCATTTTCTACTGCGTCTATATCCTGATTTATGTAGTATAAAATTTCGTCTAAGGGTCCTGTATTCGTCCAGTAGCTTTGACAGACTCCTTGATTTAAAGCTAATGCCACAGAACGAGGGTTATAAACCTGCAAATTATTGCAAGTACGATAACCGTTATACCAGTCTTTGAGTTCCGCCATAGAAAGTCTGCTTTGCTTTTTACATAAATCTTCTACTTCATCATGTGTAAACCCAAAATATTTATCGAACTGATGGTCATTCATTATGTTAAATTCAACAAACATATTAAGAGCTGAACCTGACGAATACTTAGCAATCGGGAGTACTCCAGTCATGTAGGCAAGCTCAACATACGGCTTATCTTTCAGTAAATCTTTTAAAAATTGCAAAAAACTTTCTCTATCTTCGTTTGAAAATAGGTTATTGTTAAAAATGTAATCCCATTCGTCTATTACGAAAATGAACCCTTTTTTTGTGAACTCAAATATTTTTTGGAGTATTAAATCTATTGGATCGTCAACAGGAATATTAGGATAATTCTCGGTTATATCTCTTATCAACCTATCTTTGTAAAAATCTATATATTTTTTGTAAGTTTCAGCGTTGCTGGAGTTCGCATTGAACGTAATGTAAATCACGTTATGCTTGTTTAAATGCTCTAAATAAGACGGGCTTTCGCTAATTTTTAGATTATCAAACAGTCCCTTAAAATCCGCATTTTTAGAATAATAAGCAGCCAGCATCATAGCATTTATTGTTTTTCCGAATCGCCTTGGACGAGTTATACAAATATATTTATTAGGGGTATCTATACACTCGGTTACCTTATCTATGAGTTCTGATTTATCGACAAAATACTTGTAATTTGCCACTTCCGTAAACGAATTATTTATTATAGGTGTATTTAAAAAATAAGGCATGACTAACCTCCTTCCAGATTTCACTACATACTTATTTATATTATAGCATTTTGTTGTGACGATTTAAAGGTTCATAATGTGATTAAATACCAGTTTTACCATAGATTTTCCAGACCTTTAAGCATACGCTCTTTTCTTTCCTTTTCTATGCCGCAGTATTTAAGAGTCATTTTTTCGGAACTGTGATTTAAGATGTCTTGAAGTGTCGCAAGTGATGTCATATCGTTTTTGTGTATTTGCAAAAACCAATAGGCAAAGGTTTTTCTCAAAAAATGCGTTGAACAATGATACGGAAGCCCTAAATTTATTGCCATCGTATTGAATATACTTCTTACAGAGGATACATCTAGCGGATTGTTTTTACCTTTTTGACTTTTAAAGACATATTCATTGAGATAGGGATATCCAATTTTTGTTATATAAAGTGTTATAGCAGTTTTTATATTTTCACTTATTGGCATTTTTCTCCGTTTTTTTGTCTTTTGCTCAATAATATCAATCTCCCTTTTCCACGAATAATCTCCACTCCAGAAGTCAGAAAACTTTAGACTTAGCAAATCTCCGCAGCGGTATCCTGTTGTAATACCTACGATAAATAGACAATAATTGCGATATTCTTTTCTATCAAGAAAGTATTTTTTGATTTGTTCTATTTCCTCTAATGTTTTTACTGAATCTGCCGGTCGAGCTTTAGGCTTACCTTGACTTGTAAAATTAGATTTTAGTGTATTATTTTTAGCTTTTTTTACCGGAAAATCAAAAATATTCCCTTTGGAATTTTTGCACGAATAATTCCCTATACTTTCAAATGTTAATTGTGCGTATATAACAATCACTCCGTTGATTTATTGTATAATAATTATATCATAAAGCTATATAAAAGTCATTAAATTGTGGCAACTATACACCGTAGATATGAACTCATATAATTGTTATTTTTTAGTAATTTCGACAAAATACACACAACAAAAATAATCGCTCTATTTCTCGACAACCTTCGGGATATTAGAGCGATTTTTTATTACTTTATTACCATCTATTCTGATTAGTGCAGTAAAAACATGATTATAACGCTTGTTTTGAAACGTTTTTGTGTCGGTAAGCTGACCTTTTACTTCCATTTGCTCGATTAATCAGAATGTTTGCAGAAGTGTTTTTCTATGTTTTGTGTGAGTGAAGTTGGGAGTTTGTGAGAGGGTTACTCTTATTAGTTTTCTGTCTCCGGATTTTCCCCTTGTTGTAAAATATCCCCCCTTAAATACTGAATTTTATCAAAAAATCCCGCCTTATATAATTAGTCGAGATTTTCTGGTTTATTGTGCTCTGGAGCAGATCCGCCGGGTAAAAACTTTTTTAATTTTTTTGTCGTTTTTTCTGCCGTTTAGCTGTCCTGAATATTTTAAAAAATAAACAAAGGTTTACACGTTGCCACCGGTCAAGCTGGAATACCTCTGAATCTTCCGGGCCTTGCTGATGCTTTAATGGTCAACCTGGAATACTTCCTGAGAATTGACCGAATCAGTTGAAGCTCTGGAGCTTTTCCGTTTTTTTCATTATTGCCTTATTGGTTTTCTTGTTTACTTCTGGAGGTGCTGTTCTAGTTTTTGCATGTGGTTTTATTGGTCAAGCTTGAACACCTCCGGGATCTTTGATCCCTTCTTGTCCTTAGGTTCTTCCGGGTCTTGCTCTTGTTGCTGTTCTTTCAAAAACTCGTCAAAGCTCTTTCCGGTGTCTTTCTCTATTCTGTCCTTTATTGCTTGAAGTATAAAGCCATTTTTACTATATCCGTATTTTTGGCAATGATTATTTAAAATGTTCATTTCTTTGTGTCTTAGTGTTATAAGCGTTCTTACATAGTTTTTTTTATTATATTTACTTTTTGCCTTAGTGCTTGATTTCGTTTTATTGGTGTTATTGTGATCCATAATAAAAAAAGTTTCCCCTTTCGCTAAATAGTGATAGTAGTATAATAACACCAATCAATTGAAGAAGTCAATTATTGTGCGTTTTGCACAATAAATTATAGTGATAACAGTATATAATTTATTACAAAAACTATTGATTTTATCATGATATCAGTATATAATATAAGAGTAATCAATCAAAGGATTGAGAGAACCTTGAAAATTGAATAAGCGGCGGACAGTGCGAACCTTCGGCAAGACTGGAACTTGCGACAATCCCTTAAAAGTTACCGATTCAACATAAGGGGCGAGCGAGTACAGGAAACAAGATTTCGGGCGAAAGTTTGCACTGTATAAGTAATGTGTATTGAATAAAGGAGTCAAACCAATGGAATATTTTAACAGCTGTGATTGTATAGAAGAACTTAAAAAACAGTATAGAACTTTGTGTTTTAAGTATCATCCAGACATAAACAAACAGCCGGACGCCGTCCAGATAATGCAAAAAATAAATAACCAATACGACGCATTATTTGAGAGGTTAAAAAATGTATTTAGGAATCAAAACGGCGAAGTATACACGGACAAAAAAACAGTTAGCGAAGATCCGGAGGACTTCCGAAACATAATAAGCGAGTTACTAAAGCTAAACGGTCTAACTATTGAATTAATAGGGCGGTGGATTTGGATCTATGGCGAAACAAAGCCACACAAGGAAAAGTTAAAAGAATTAAAGTTCAGATGGTGCAGTAAAAAGAAGGCGTGGAGCTGGCACCGTCCCGAAGATGCAACAGTATCAAAGGGAAAGTACACCTTAAACGACATCCGGGAAAAATACGGATCAACCACGTATCAAAAAACCAAAGATCAAAACACCAACACCGGAAAAATTGAAACAAAAGCGAGTTAAAACAAAAGAATAAAGAGCGGTTATAACTGTAACCGCTTATAAAAAAGGAGATTTTTTAAATGAATAAATTACAGAAAAAATATATACGTGAATATTACAATGCGGTATGTGAGAAAAAAGCACATTCTAGCATATACTTAACGGATTATGAATGTAAAAGAATAATCAGAGAACGGCGTTCTATTGAAAATCTTGAGAGAGAAAATATAACCATTGATAAGGACCACGATAACGGCATATATCTTTGGTTTAATAATGAAATAGTAGCTAAAATATTAAATCAATATAGCACACGTAAAATTGAATTATGCTACAAAGACTTAAAGCCTAAACTAGTGTTTGTATAAGAAGAACAAAAACATAATCAGCAAGAACAAGAAAAAGAAATAGGATTTGCGACAATTTGGATTGGAAAAATAATGTTTAAAATTGTGGATTTTTTCCCACTATATGACCGAAGCTATACCACGATCTTATTTTCACATGAATATTGATTAGAAAAAAGTAATAACTGCAAGTCAAAGAAGGCAAAGAACAGTAGCCATTTTATGAATTTAAAAATATGAAGGAGCAATAAAAAATTATGTGTTGTATTTCAGAAGCTAAAAATACTTATGTTAAAGATTGGTACACAAAAAAATATCCCGCTGATGAGCTGGGAAAAATTTAAAAGATAATATAAATTTCTATGATTTATTTTACGCATTAGACAACTATCAAAACATATATGAATTTGCAGGGATAGACGATAGCATAATCCGGGAACGCTTGTTCGAGAAATTAAGTGAAATAATGAAGTGTGAATATGATGAAGTTTATGATCAATGGATGCTAGCAAAAAGATATCACTAACAGCAAATATTAAGTTTGGGGATATAAATTTTTTTACGATATCACAGATCAAGATTTGGAAGAATTTTATGATGCTATGGAGTATGAATTTTTAGAAGATGGAGCTATTTTTAATTAAAGGAAGGACGAGCTTAAATGAATATATTAAATAAATTTGAAAATTTTGAGATAAAACAAGAAGATAAAATATCAAAAGAAGATAGAGAGAATTGCGAAAAAATACAAGCTATATACGAACAAACATTATCAGCATATAAAAAGTGGTACGATATATACCACGAAACTAAAAATTGTATCGAAAAACATGATTTTCATAATTTGGAACTTGGAGATTTATCAGTATGTCAAAGTATAGGAAGTTTACATAACAGCTTAATATCAAATATATATTCCTATTTTAAGAACAAATATAACATAGACATTAATAAAAATTATGATGAGGAAAATGATTTTAATTATAACTATTCAAATAGTACGATAAACACCAATCCACTAGACTATAAAGTATATGTAAATGATATTTTAAGGCAGTTAGACGGATTTGATTTTAAAAGTTTACGAGTAAAGCAATTAAAAGAGAAAATAAAAAATATTGGTAAAAACCGTTATAGCAATGAATGGAAAATTGAAATAAAAGGAAGCACAATAAAATTCAACGATTTACTTTCATGGGGATATTGGGGATCAGCTCCTGATAAAATTTTACTGATAGAGTCAGCACTAAGCTGGTTAGAGTTTGGAAAAGAAACGGAAATCCCGGAATTTAATCAAGTAAGGAACCGTTATTCCATGAGATGGGATGAAATAAATCCTTGTATGGAATTAAGCACAAAAAAGATAAAATCTATAAAATTTTTTAAAAATGGCAGAATGGATATAAAATTTTCATCTCCTGAAATTGCACGAAAGTTTATATCTGAATGGTGCGGGTATCCGCTGCATGAAGCAGTATAAAGGAGAATGAAAGATGAAATATAAAATAGAAAATCAAGCAATACCTAAAGAATTAAGAGCAAACATAAACGAAAAAATCATACATATTATAAGCAATAATTTAGATGAGGAAAGAACCGGAATAACTAAAAACGATATATTTAACAGCTACACCGGCAAAGGCGGACTACATAACTTAAATTATAACGATTACAGCAATTATTATGCTTACAAAAAGGACAAGCAGGAAATTGAACAAGGACAATTTTTTACACCATATAACCTTGCAAATTGGATAATGAATTGCTTAAAACCTAAAGGCAATGATTTAATAGCAGACTTAACGTGTGGACATGGGGCATTTATAAACAGTGCCCCAAACGAGATAAATTTTTACGGATGTGAACTAGACTTCAATTCTTATTTAGTGTCAAAGTATCTTTATCCGGATGCAAAGTTAGTCAATAAAGACATTAGAGAATATTTCCCGAAAATAACTTTTGATTATATAGTCGGCAATCCTCCGTATGGCTTAACATGGAGAGATCATCAGAAGGACTATTCAAGCGAATTATATTATTGTATAAAAGCTCACGAGCTTTTAAAACCGGGGGGGATATTAGCTATAATTGTGCCGGATTCTTTTTGCAGTGATGAATTTTCGGACAAATCCAAAATAGAAGAATTGAACCGTGAATTTAATTATGTGGTACAAATTTCACTTGATAAAAACAGCTTCAAACATGTGGGAGTGGAAAATTATAACCTTAAGCTCCTAATATTACAGAAAAAGTCTGTACATATTCAAGATAGAATTTTTAAAAATGAAATTTTGAATATATCAGATGCAGATTTAATTTATAAAGAATTTATAAAATCACTCATAGAAGAAAAAGACAAATTAAAGCAAAAATTATTCTTGGAGAACATAAAAAATGATAATAGAGAATTTCAATTTAAAGTAAAAAAGTTGGTTTTTGATATAAAAGCAAATCCTAAGACTAAAAAATATCTCGCTGAATGTTTAGAGTGTATAAATCAATATAGAAATCAAAAACAACCCTCCTATATGAATTATGATGAGTGGCAAAAAATAAAAATAACAAAATCTGATGTTTTAAGAAAACTGAAAGATACATTAAGACTGCAAAATCCTCGCAATTCAAAACAAAACAGCTTGATTAAAGATAAATACAATCTAATAATGAACGATTTAAAAATACCTATATATAAAGCGGTAACGGAGAATTATTATCCATTTGAAAACACTAAATATAAAAAACTAATAGATAAGAAAATAAAACAATATAATGTCCAATCGCTTAATTTTAACGATATGAAACCTGATTCTAAAATAGAAAAATGGCTAAAAGATTTTAAATTAGAAAGTGACAGCGAAACAATAAAACTTAATAAAATACAATTATACGATACAAATTTATTTTTACAGAAACCATATGCGTTCGTACAGTGGGAACAGGGCTCCGGAAAGACTATAACAGGACTTGCACAAGCTGAATATAGACTAGAACACAATAACATAAGAAATGTATTTATTGTAAGTACGGCAATAGCAATTAAAACAAATTGGAATGATGTTTTGAAGGCATACGGAAAAGATTTTTGCACAATAGAAAAGCTGGAAGACATAAAAAACATTAAAAAAGGTCAATATGTAACCATAACGCTTAATATGCTCTGTAAGTATCACAAGCAAATTAAGAAGTATATAAAAATGCAGTCACAGAAAGTAATGCTGATACTTGATGAATCAGATAATATAAGCTCTACAGCTTCAAAACGCACAAAATCAGTTTTAAACGCTTTTAGAAGAGTGAAATATAAACTCGTTATGACCGGTACAAGTACAAGGAATAATATAGCTGAAATAGCCCCACAAATAGAGCTTTTATATAATAACTCTTATAATATGATAAGCACTAATGACTATATTTATAGGCGTAGTAAAGATAGAAATGAAGAAGAATTATGTGAAAAAATTAATGAATACAAAGATAAACCAATTCCAGCATATACTAAGGGTTATAAGCTATTTAAAGAATCACATATCCCGGAAAAAATTACGGTATTTGGGGTATCGCAATTAACGCAGAATATTTATAATCTAGAAGATTTAAAAAAATTACGAGATAAAACGATAATAACCCGGACTTTTGAAGAAGTCACCGGTAAAAAATTATATGAAATTAAGCAGATTTTATGTGATATGAATTGCATCGAAAGAGATTTATATAATATTGCAATAGAAGAATTTTATCAAATGGAATATTTATTCTCTAAAACAGGAAATGCTAGAAAAGATGCCATGATGAAGATTTTGCAGCAATTAATATTGATGTTAAAAATCTGTGCTGCACCCCAGATATTTAAAGAATATGGCTCTTGCGAATTGCCGGATAAATTCAAAAAAATAATAAAACTTGTAGATAAATTTAGTGGTGAACGTATTGCAATAGGGGTTAGACATATCGGAGTAGCACAAGAATACTACAAAGAATTAAAAAAAGAGTTTCCAAGTAGACCTATATTTTTAATTACCGGAGACAAAGTTTCACTTGAACAAAGAAAAAACATAGTAAATGAGTTAAAAAACACATCAAACGGTATTTTAATCAGTACACAGCAAGCCTTGTCAGCTTCGATGAACATTGATTTTGTGGACAAGTGTATAATTCCGGAGCTTCACTGGAATAATGCCGGAATGAGCCAATATTATTTTAGATTTATACGCTATACATCCACGAGATTTAAAGAAGTATATTTTGTTACATATAAAAATAGCATTGAAACAAATTTACTTAAAATGGTGCTAGCTAAAGATAAATTTAACTCACTTATGAAAAATCAAGAGCTGGCAGATGAGGAAATTGAAGAAAAATTCGGAGTAGATTCTAATATGTTAAAAAATCTGATGTACAAAGAAAAAACCGAAGATGGAGTAAAAATACGTTGGGGAGAACAACACATAAGCTAAAGGAGAACAAAATTTATGACTCAAAAAATTAATTATATTGAAAGCAACAAAGAATTGGCTATAAATCTAAGAAGGGCGAGGGAAAACGCAGGACTTACTCAAAGTAGTGCGAGTAGTGCTATTGG
>CAQBRY010000031.1:0-11510 GCA_948762645.1 uncultured Eubacteriales bacterium
AAATTATGAAAATATGCTGGAAGAATTAGAGAACTATAAACTTTATATAGAAGCTAACAAAAGAATTAACAGTCCTGACTATAAAACAATTTCTGAAAAAGAAGTAATGAAAAAATTTAATATAAGTGAAGAAGATCTTAATGACATTGAGGTTGAAATTGAGTAATGGAATGGATACTAAAATACTCAGAGGATGCTTATAACGATTTAATAGATTTAGATAATTCACAGCGTAAATTAGTAATTAAAGCTATAAGAAAAACTTTAGAAAATCCTTTGCCTAAAAATGAAGGTGGATATGGTAATCCCCTTGAAAATCAATCGGGTAGTAAATTAGCAGGATTATTAAAAATAAAATTACTTAAAGCAGGTATAAGAGTAGTTTATAGCATAGAAAGAAAAAATGGCATAATGGAAATAATTGTAATTTCAGTTAGAGATGATAAAAAGGTTTATAAGATAGCGCAAAAAGAATAAATTAGATCAAGAAGATTTTCTAATTATGATAGATTATGATACATTTTTGAGAGATTATGAGATGTCAAGATGTGTTAAAATAATAGAGTAGAAAAATGTTTTCTACGTTATGTCCTCCCTATTATGTCTAAGTTTATAAATATTTTAGCTTCCTTTTTTAAGGAAGCTATTTTTATTGGAGTGTGATTGATATTAATATTCAGGAAATAAAACTAGAGGATTTAAAGATGTATAAGAAAAATCCGAGAGTTAATGATAAGACGGTAAAATATGTTAAAAATTCAATAAAGAAATTTGGATTTTTAGTGCCCTTAGTAATCGACAAAAACAATGTTATAGGAAGCGGACATACAAGATATTTAGCGGCGTTAGAACTTAAATTAAAAACAGTACCATGTGTTAAAGCCGAAAGCTTAACGGATAACCAGATTAAAGAGTTTAGGATAGCTGATAATAAAATCCATGAAAAATCTGGTTGGGACAACAAATTACTCAAAGAAGAACTACGGGCACTAAAGAATTTTGGCGTTGATCTAAATAAATTAGGTTTTTTAGATTTTGAACTTGAGTCTATTTTTAATGATGAACTAGACCTTGAAGATTTGGAAAATACAGATAAGGGTATAGATGAAAAAGTGTACGTAAAACTAACATTTGATACGGTCGAACACTTTAAAAAATATGATAAAAAGGTTCACAGTATGGCACAAGAAATGAATGCGGAAATATCCGTAAAATATAATTAAGGTAAAAAATATGAGAATAAACAGAGCTAGTATTAAGGCTGTCAGGTATGCGTGTAAAAATTTTCACTATGCTAAATGCGTACCATCAGTTCAATATTCTTACAATGTTTTTAATGATAATGACGAGTGGTGCGACGTTATTGTATACTCTCAAGGTGCAAACAATAATATTGCAAAGCCATTTAAGTTAGGACAGGGCGAAGTATTAGAGCTTGTCAGAGTTGCGTTAAACGGAAAACAGGAAATAACTTCAAAAGCTCTAGCACTTACCTTAAAACAGCTCCACAAAGACAACCATATTATAAAAATAGTTGTATCTTACGCCGATGGAGACCAAAATCACAATGGAATAATATATCAGGCTACCAATTGGATGTATTTAGGAAAACATAATGAAAATACAGTAGGAGCATATATTATAAACGGTAAAAAAACACACCCAAAATCATGTAACTCAAAGGGCTGGAAACAGAATATAAAATGGATTAAAAAATACATAGGCCCTAATGCTACAGAATTTATAATCGAGGGAAAACATAAGTATATTTTTTGCTTTGAAAAAAATTGAGAAAACAATATTTAAAGTTAACAAAACCATATCCAAAAATAAGCGGAGGCGGTGATCATGAATAATGAAAATTTAATACCGTTGTCAAAGAGATGTCAAAGAGAGAAACGCAACATTCAAAGAAAAGGAAATCAGGTATTCAAGAAAAATAACGCAAGAAAAAAGAACGCTCAAGAGGTTATAAAAGACGTCTTATACGGAAATTTAAAACTTCCTGAACTTAAAAAATGGTTGATAAAATGGATATTTACGAAGGTGAAAAAGATAAAAATAATCTTTTAGCTTTGGTCATTTCCATATTTGCAACAGGAGTAAAAAAAGGCGACAACAGAATACTTAAAGATTTAATCGAACTTGCAGGAGAAAAACCGGCAGAAAAGGTAGAGATAACCTCGCAGGGCAGTACAATTTTAGAAATTCAGAAATATCTATGTTTAAAAAAGAAAAATAAGAGAAGCATACAAAAAAATGAATAATTTAAATAAGTTTGAGTATCTGGATTTAATCATAGAAGAGCCATATATAATAGGTCAAAAAGTGGGATTTAAAGACTTAACGCTACTACACAATAAGTGGATAAAAAATATTATTGGAGCATATGAGGACAAAGATTACACACTTTTAGCTCATAGAGGAAGTTACAAAACCACGTGTTTAACTATAGGGGTTGCTCTGATGATACTTTTAGAGCTAAATAAAAACATAATCATACTTAGAAAAATAGATGGTGATGTTAAAGAAGTAATTAGGCAAATACATAAAATAATGACAAGTCACCTTTACTTATTTTTAGTGAGGATAATTTACGGAATAGATCTAGTCTTTACGGAAGTATCAGCATTTAATTTGAATACTAATTTAACGACAAGTTTCAAAGGCACAAGCCAAATTTTAGGGCTTGGAATTAAAACCTCAATCACAGGAAAGCATGCAGACATTGTAATTACTGACGATATTGTGAATTTAAAAGACAGAATCAGTAAACCCGAAAGAGAACTTACAAAACTTTCTTACATGGAACTCCAGAACATAAAAAATCGTGGTGGAAGAATAATAAATGCAGGTACTCCCTGGCATAAAGAGGATTGTATTTCGATTATGCCGAATATCCATGTGTACGACTGTTACAATACAGACTTAATAAACAGAGATAATCTAGAGCAAATAAGAAGGGCTATGTCCCCCTCTTTGTTTGCTGCCAATTATGAGTTAAAGCATATAGCGAGTGAAGAAAGTTTATTTGATAATCCAGTATTTGCAAAGGATATAGATTTAATTTTAGGTGAAATCGCACATATAGACGGAAGTTATGGAGGTTCAGACAGTACAGCGTTTACAGTATTAAAACAGTATGAAAATAAATTTATTGTATTTGGCATGAGGTGGGATAAATATGTTGATGATTGTTTAAATATCATTTCAAACTACATGAAAATGTATAAGATAGGTACGATTTATTGTGAGAAGAACGCAGACAAAGGGTATCTAGCGAAAGAACTTAGAAATCGTGGGTTTATATCAAGAGATTATCAGGAGTCCATGAATAAATTTATTAAAATAAGCACTTATCTAAGAAAAAACTGGGGAAACATCACATTTTTAGAATGTACATCATCAGAGTACGTAAACGAAATTTTAGACTATACGGAAAATTCTCCCCATGACGACAGTCCAGACAGTTTAGCAAGTATTTTAAGGCAAGTTACCAAAGGAAAGTGGCTATATTAGAAAGGGTGTGAAATAGTGAAAAACATATTTGAAAAGTGCGATATAGAGCCATATATACCCAAAATTATTAATGATGATTTATCGAGTGAAAGGAAAAAATGTGCAAAAAAAGCAAAGATTATTATAACGCAAGGCATGATATTTTAGACTACAGAGTATTTTATTTTAATTCAGACGGACAACTTGTCGAGGATATCACGAGAAGCAATACAAAAACAAGTCATGCATTTTATACGGAACTTATAGACCAGAAAACAAGCTATTTACTAAGCGGATTTAACGTATATTCAGAGCAGGAACATCTTAATAAAGAATTACAATTATACTTTGACGATAACTTTAAATCTGAACTTGCGGAAACGGTGGAAAATGCCAGTAAAATAGGATTTTCATATATGTACGCACAGCTCGGAAAAGACTTTAAAACTCACTTTAAATATGCCGAAGGTTTAGGAATAATCGAGGTTATAAATTCCGTATCGGAGAAAACTGACTATGTCATCAATTATTACGTAAAAAGAGTTGACGAAGTAACAAATGAAAATGTTTTAGCGGTTGAGGTTTATGACAAAGAACAAACATTCTATTACTTAATTAAAGACAATAAATTAATCTCCGATACAACAAAATCCATTAATCCCCGACCACATAAAGTGTGGCAAGAGTTTGAAAGCAACAATAAAGTAAAAACAAAAGGCGGTAAATTCGGGTTTATTCCTTTTTTCAGACTTGATAACAACGAAGACGGTTACAGCGATTTAAAGCCAATTAAAGGGCTTATAAACGATTATGACCTTATGAGTTGCGGTTTATCTAACAATCTACAAGATGTTGCGGAAGGGATTTATGTTGTAAAGGGATTTCAGGGAAACGACTTTAATGAACTGCAAAATAATATAAGGGTTAAAAAAGTTGTCGGAGTTGGAGAACAAGGCGATCTAGACATAAAAACAATAAATATTCCATACGAAGCAAGAAAAGCAAAATTAGAACTTGACGAAAAAAATATTTATCGTTTTGGTATGGGGTTTAACTCTTCACAAGTTGGAGACGGAAATATTACAAACGTAGTAATCAAAAGCAGATATGCACTCCTCGACCTTAAATGTGACAAAATGCAACGCCGACTAAAAGCCTTTTTACAACCTATAATAGATATAATTTTGACTGAAATAAATGAAAAATACAGTACAAATTATACTCCTCAAGATATAATTATTGACCTCACACGAAAGGTTATGGCGAACAGTTTAGACAACGCACAGATAGCAAAAACCGAATCCGAGACTAAACAAATAGAAATAAACACGCTTTTAAACGCAATCGGACAACTACCCGAAGAAACCATAATCAAGCAAATTTGCGGTATATTGGAAATAAATTTTGATGAAGTACAAACACAGTTAAATGAAAAAATTAATACCAGAAAATCCATAAACCAGTTATCCGAAGAAATATTAAATCTTGAAAATGAGGATGTCGAAACTTGAATAAATATAAAAAGCAAGTAAATAAAATTCTTTTAAATCATGAAGAAAAAATGCTTGAAAATCTTGAATCGGATTATAGCCAAGCATTGGCAGACATTAAAATAACCATTAAAGAATTAAAGCAGTCAATAAAAGAATTAGAATTGACAAAATCAGATCAAAGTATAATAAATTCAAAAATATACCAGCTTGAATATCAAGAGTTATTGTAAGCTCAAATTAATGCAAGTCTTGATTTACTTATTCAAAAAATATAAATAATGTAACTGATTTTTTGAAAAGTGTGTACAGTGACAGCTATTTAGGAGATATTTTTATACTTCAAGAATTTTATAAAATCCCAATTTACATCCCTATAAACGTAAAGCAACTCGTAAAAGCAATTAAAACGGAAACAGCAGGACTTAAATTTCTGCGAGATTATATGATAATGTAGATAATCTTAAAAGTCATGTAATATCCGAAATATCGAGAGGAATAGCACAGGGAAACAGTTATTTAGAGATTGCAAGGAACGTGTCACAGCTTACGGAAATCAGCTTTAATAATGCATACAGAATAGCACGTACAGAGGGAGGCAGAATATCCACACAAGCACAACTTGACAGTATAAAAGAAAGTATAAACGAAGGTGCAGATTTACTAAAGAGATGGGACTTAACACTTGATAACAGAACACGTCAAGTACACTTAGAACTTGACGGACAAACTGTAGAATATAATGAATATTTTAAAAGCAGTATAGGTGAAGCCTTTGCCCCTCATAACTTTGGTATTCCGACACAAGATATTAATTGCAGGTGCAGACTTTCAAGCGTTCCACGTTGGGATTTAGATAGTAAAAATTCAACGAGGTGGGACAACATAAAAGGCAAAATAATACCGTATAAGACATATAAACAGTGGAAAAATCAGTATCAAAAGATTAATTTTAAATTATAAAATATTTGTTGTCAAAATAGTACTATATATGATATTACATATAGTGTAAAGAGTGAGAAAGTGTCAAGTATAGAAAAACTAATTGAAAAAATGAAAACTCAACCTCACAGAATAAAATTTTCAGAGATATAAAGAATATTAAATTATATGGATTTTTACGAAACTAGGCAGAAAGGCTCACATAAAAGATTTAAAAATAAAAATACAAACGAAATGCTTACTTTGCCAGTACAAAATCCCTTGAAAGCTTTATATAAAACAAATATTAAAATTACTAGGAAATGAAATGAAATAAAATGAACGCAAGTGAATATTTAAAACTTCCATATAAAATATCTATTCAAGAAATAACTGATGAAAACGGACATTATTTTTTTGCAACGGTAGATGAATTTCCAGGCTGTATGAGTGACGGAAAAACAGTTGAAGAAGCATATAAAAATATTCATAAAGCTATGGAACTTCATATTTCAGAGATGATAAACGAGAATATGAAAATTCCTATGCCAACATCTTCTGAAAAGGAAGAATATAGCGGAAAATTTGTTATAAGAATTCCCAAAACTTTGCACAAGAATTTGGCATTAAAAGCCCAGCAAGAGGGAGTTGGTTTAAATCAATACGCACTTTTTAAACTTGCTAATTAATATAGGAATACATTAAAAACATAAAAATAAGACCACCTTTCGAGGTGGTTTTTTAATGCTCAATTGTCTTTTTAAAGGCCAGACGTAAAAGAAGCGAAAACTTTAATCGTGTACGATACACGTAAAAAAACGTATAAAGGAGAGGTTAATATGAACGCACAAGAGATTATAAAAAAGTATTTACAGGGTGATAAACTTGAAAGTTTAATACAGGAATTAAAGGAAAATAATATTTATTTTTCAAACGAAGAAAACCTTGATATTAGGTATAGCAAACTAAAGGAAAATATGGAAGAAAAAAACAAACTGTACGAAGAAGCACAAAAACATATTGAAGAATTAAGTCAAGGAGTCAAAAGCGGTGAGGAATGAAAAGCCAAACAAAATGAATATAAGCAAAAAATCAAGGAATTAGAGACTGAAAATCAAGAAATAAAAATTAACAGTGCACTAAAGCAGGGGTTATTACAAGCTAAAGCCAACGATATTGAATATCTGACTTATAAAATCAAGAATCAGTATCAAGAACGAAAAATCCCCTTTGAGTTTAATACAGACGGAAGTCTTAAGGGTCTAGACGAAGTGATTGATACTGTAAAGAAAAGTCATGTCAAATTATTTGAACCACAGACAGTTAGTAAAAATGTTGACATTTTAAACGTTGGAAAAGGCAATAAAAGCACCGAATCAGAGCCAAAAAATCTAATGGAAGCACTACAGGGAAAATACAAAAACACAAATTAATTAGGAGTGAATTAAATGCTTAATTTATCGCAAATGACAACAGGTATGCAAGATAAAATAGCACAGCAAATAATAGATATATTCGTCAGGGAAAGCGAAATTTTAGAACTTCTCCCCTTTGACAACGCCGTATCGCCAACAGGAGGAAGTACACTAGTTTACGGATATGTGCAAGAAAAAGTACCGTCAACAGCAGCATTTAGAGCAATCGGTAGCGAATACACAAACAGCGAAGCCATGTTACAGCAATTAGCGGTAACTTTAAAAGTATTCGGCGGAAGTTTTCAGGTTGACAAAGTTATAAAATCAATCGAAGCACAACTTGAAAGCGTGAATCATCAAGTGCAGAGCAAGGCAAAGGCGGCGGTAGCATTATTTCACGACACAATGATAAACGGTGACAGTGCAACCAATTCACTATCCTTTGACGGTCTGAATAAAATGCTGGTTGGTTCGAGTACGGAGTATAACACGGACATCTGCATAGATTTATCGACTATGGAAAAATTAAAAGCGAATGCAGACGTATTTTACGAAGCACTTTTAAAACTTATCAACTCCACAAACGCAACCGCAATTATGGTAAACGCAGATATGAAAACTAAAATTCAGACAATTGCAAGAGTACTAGGATATAAGACCGAAAGCAAGGAATCCTTTGGCAGAGTTGTAACTACTATTGGAGAAAATAAAGTAAGAATAATCGACCTTAAAAACAAGTATTCTGTAAGTGGTTCGACCGTCACGGAAACACCGATTGTAGGCGTTCAGACAAGAACAATCGGAGAAACAAGTGTTACGGGATTAACAGACATTTACTCCGCCAAATTTGACGGGTATGACGGATTTTTAGGCGTAACGGTTGCGGGTGATAAAGTGATAGACAGCTATTTGCCGGACTTTACACAGCCAGGAGCGGTAAAAACGGGAGAAATCGAAATGATAGGTGCAGTAGCACTCAAAAACAGCAGAAACGCAGGAGTTTTAAGGAATATCAAAATAATTTAATTACAAAGATAAAAAAATACGTATCGTTTAAAAAGTGGTGCGTATTCTTTAGTTTAGGAGGAATAAATTATGGCAGTAAAAGTTACAGAAAAATCAGATGAAAATAACATTTATATTGTAGAAACACCCGTAAAAAACTATAACGGGACAGTCGCAGGAGTACAATTTGCATACGGAAAAGCAGAAGTGCATAGCGGTTGGGTACTTAATTGGTTTAAGGAAAACGGATATAAAATCAAAAAAAGTGAGGTGTAAAAATTGTTATGGACGACAGAACAGCTTAAAGAAATTAATGAGTTTAAGAATATTCCCGAAGAAACATTAAAACTCAAAATGTCGGCAATTGAATCATCAATAAGAAGATATACAAACAATAATTTTCAGAATACTAAAGTACGTTTTGAGTGCAAGAGCCGAGAAAACGTACTTTTTAGTTATAACGATAATATAAAGATCGGCGATACAATAGAGATTAGTCAAAGCGTATCAAACAACGGTTTATATGTTGTCACTGATATTAAAGATCGAAACACTTATGTAGACAGTCAGTTATCCGAGAATGAGTACAATTTAGTAACCAAAATTGAGTATCCGCCCGACATATTAGACGGTAGTTTATCTATGTTAAAGTGGAATTTAAACAATGCTGAAAAAATAGGCATAGAAAGCGAGAGTTTATCACGCCACAGCGTTACATACTTCAATATGGACAAAACCAACACAGTAAGCGGCTATCCTATTTCAATCATGGGATTTTTCACTCCGTACATGAGGGCAAAGACATGAAAAAGATAGGAGGAAATATCGGTGCAATCGTACAAATAAAACAAACACAGCGTAATTTTTTAGGCGAAACTATAAACGAGTTTAAGGACTTAAAAACTATAAAAGGCTTTTTGGATTATATTACAGGCGAGAGCGGAACAGGCACGTTTAACGCTAAGATTGAGGACAGTACACATATTTTTCTTTGTGATTATGAAGAATTATCAGAGGAAAATAATGTGCGTTTTTTGATTGACGGAAAACATTATGAAGTGAAGATGACAGACGTTCCGATGGGAATCAATCATCACATGGAAATTTATTTGAGGTACGTTGGGGAGTGAAAAAAAGTGTCGACAACAGTAGAATTAAAAGATTATACGGACAAGATACTAAGTAGCTTTGAAAGGAAAACAAACGTATTTTTACTTGAAGTAAAAGACAGTATTGCAAGTCAGGCTTCCCTAAATTCCCCGGTCGATACAGGCGGTCTGTCAAGGAGTTTTTTGACTGATAGCTTCGTTGATAAAAAAGAAAAGATTGCATACATAGGTTCAAGCTTAAAATACAGCATTTATCAAGAACTTGGCACAGGCGAGTATGCTTTAGAGGGAAACGGAAGAAAAGGCGGTTGGACTTACAAATCAAACAAAGACGGAAAATTCTATCATACACGAGGCATAAAACCTCAAAGAATACTATATCAAGCACTTCTAACTAAAAAACCACTAATAACAAGTCAGGCAAAAAAGATTTTGGGGACGGTAAATAAAAATGGGTGAAAAAAAGTTTTAAATCTCATCTACGAAGAATTAACCGAGCTCGGAATAAATTATTATTACATGATAAACGACAGTTCAGAGGTAAATTATCCATACGTTACAGGCGAATATTTTGAGTATGATTACCGTTATGAGGGCAATCAAACAATCGGTGAAATACTGCTTGAAGCATGGACGAGAGGAACGGAACAGGAACTTTTGGACATCAAAGACAAAATAAAAGGCAGGTTTAAAAATTACCAAGTAGCCACATCTGAAAACGGTGTGGCTATGAGTTTTTGTATCAATTATTTGAACAAAGCGCCGAGAAAAGCAGAAGTAGAGGGACTTAAAAAACTTGAGATAAGGCTACAAATAAATTATTGGGAGAGTGAATAAAAATGGCATTAAAAACGCATGGAATCACAGAAAAAACACCAGAAAATCTATTATTCAGCGCAGGAGCGATTTACAAAAATTTATCTTATGAAGAGTCCAAGGGCTGGACAGGCACCGTACTCGGAGCGACAAACGGAGGAATCACACTTGCCATTACTCCAGAATACGCAGACGCTGAAATGGACGGAGCGACCGTACCAGTTAAAGGAGCAAAAATAAAAGTCAGCGAAACAGCCACAATGGAAAGCAATATGACAGAGTTTTCAGAGGGCGTTATAAAAGAAAGTCTGCACCTTATCGAAGATACAAATCAATCGGTAACAGGTTACAAACAGTATATAAGCAAACGCTCAATAACTCAGGATGATTATTTAAAAAATATAGCTTACGTAGGAACTTTAGTCGGTGGCAAACAAATTATTGTGATACTTCCAAACGCAATATGTACGAGTGCATTGGAACTCCAGGGGCAGAACAAAACACAGGCTACATATACGATAACATTTGAATGTAGTGCAAGTTTCGAGCAAGACGATTTAGAACATTTACCGTATGAAATTTATTATCCGCAAGACGAAGTTACACCAACAAATTAAGGAGTGAAATAAAATGTCAAAAAAACTTTATAAAATCAGACCGTTAGTGGGAAAAGATATTTTTAAAATATCGAAATTTATTAAAAAACTTGGTATAGACCGCTTACAATCAATATTCGGCAACAGTGAGTTATCAAAATCAATTAATAATGTTATAAATGGCGGTGAAAATCAAGATATTGCACAAGTCGGAAAACTGCTGTCCGCATTTATTTCTGTTGTAATTGATAGTTTATGCGAGGTGGAAGAAGAACTGGGAGAACTCTTAGAAAGCGTAAGCAATTTAAGCAAGGAGGAAATCAGAGAATTACCATTGGAAGAATACGTAAACATGGTAATGGATTTATTCAGGCAAAAAATTTCATGGATTTTTTCGGACATATACGCAAACGATTTCTAAAAGTGCCACAGGAAAAAATGACGAACTGATGGAATTTATAGGGCTGTTGTATTCAAGATACAGCGACCCTATTTCATTTTTAAACGCAGGTCACAACACAGTCGGAATATTTGAAACTGTATTACAAATTTACATTGATAAAAATAATAGTCAACTTTGGGATTTATACTTGCATTTTAAACCTAAAAAAGCTTTATAGATTGGAAGAAGTCAACCGACGGTAACATGAAAAATATCTG
>CAQBRY010000031.1:11520-17849 GCA_948762645.1 uncultured Eubacteriales bacterium
AGAGGAATTACTGAATTTAGTCGCAAAGGTATCTCTTGACGATAACAGCTTTAAAAATGGGCTGAAAAATGTACAAAGTCAGGCAAAATCGGTATCAAACAGTATGCAGTCTATTTTTTCAGGGATTGGAAACACTTTAAAAAGCGTTGGAAATAAGATTAGTAGCGTGGGTAAGACAATATCAGTAGGAGTTACCGCACCTTTGGCGGCTTTGGGAGTTGCGACAGCTAAAACAGCGGTTGACTTTCTGAAACTCAAAGAAAACACACGTACAGCTTTTAAGGTGCTTTTAGGAAGTGCCGAAGAAGCTGAAAAAATGCTCGATAGTTTGTACACGTTCGCAAAAACAACGCCATTTTCATACGATACATATTTACAAGCGGGAAAACAGCTTGTCGCAATGGGATTTGCCGCCAAAGACACTATCCCCTATCTTGACGGAATCACAAACGCCGCAATCGCCACAGGGTCAGGACAAGAGGGCATTATAACGCTTTCGGAAGCAATCGGAAGAATGTCGTTAAAAGGAAAAGTACAGCTTGAAGAGTTAAACCGTATGATTGAAATGGGCGTACCAGCAGTCAAGATTTTAGGTAACGCTTATGGAGTTACGGAATCTCAAATATACGACATGATGAAAAAAGGCAAACTGCTCACAGATGAAGCCCTTCCTAAACTTTTAGACGGTATGAATAGAAGCACAGACGGTGTAAATGGTATGACCACCGCATACGGAGGACTGGCTACCGAAATGAAAGGCACACTTGCAGGGGATTTGGACAGTTTAAAAAGCAAATTTAGAAATATGTCGATTGATATGGGGGACAGCGAAGAAGCATATCCGATTTTGCAGGAAGTAATAAAAAGTTTTACAAAAACACTTGAAGTGTTGCCGAAAGTTTTTATAAATCTAACAAAGGCGGTTGTACCCGTTTTAACAAAAGTAAATGAAAAATTACAGGCGTTCGGAGAATACTTAGATAACGTAGATCCTAAAAAACTTGAACTAATAGGTAAAGTGATACTCGGACTTGCGATAGCAGGACCTATACTTATTATTTTAGGAAAATTAACGAATGTGATTGGAGGCTTGTTTTCAGCAATTGGAAGTATAGTAGGCATTTTACCGTCTGTTGGTAGTGTTTTTGGAGTGGTCGCAACTGTGGGGGATTTGCACCTATTCTTGCGATTGTAGGGGCAGTAATAGCTATATTTGTATTTCTGCGTGATGAATGGGATAAGGTTGTAGATACATTTAAAGGATGGATTGAAAAAACAGGAATAGTAGAGTCTTTTAAAAAGCTATGGGAACGAATACAAAACGTATGTGAAAAACTTAGCGGATTAAAAGATTTATTCTATGTTGTTGGAGGTATCATAACAGCTTATTTATTCCTACAGTAGCAGCAATAATGGGAGCATTTAACGGTTTAATAAAAGCTTTAGACGGTGTTATGAAAGTCGTTGGCGGTGTGATTGACGTCCTTTCAGGAGTTGGAGAAGTTCTGATTGGTATTTTCACCTTTGACGGTGAGAAAATTTTAAGCGGATTTAGTCAAATTTGGGAAGGAATAAAAGATATATTTTTTGAAGCAATCGAAAGTATCTGGAGCTTAATAAGCGGATATTTTGAGGGGATTTGGAGTTTTATATCAAGTTTGCTTGAATCAATAGGACTTATCGAATGGCTGTCAAATGCACGGAGCAGTATTGAAAAATGGCTATCCGATATTTGGATGAGCATTACAAAGTGGGCTACTGATTTATGTAATGGAATATCAGACTTTTTTAATAATATTTTGAACATATCTATAACTAAATGCAGCAATATAAAAAACAGCATTTCAAATATCGTCAACAGCGTGTGGAGTACAATTCAAGATAAATTTACCAGAATAAAAAATTTTATTTCAGAAACATGGAACACTATAAAATCAACAACTTCAAACATCTGGAATAGCATAAAAAAAGCAATCACTGAGCCGATACAGAACGCATTTAATACAATTAAAAGTTGGATTGACAAAATAAAAGGATTATTTAATTTTTCATGGAGTCTGCCGAAATTAAAGTTACCTCATTTTAAGGTAAACGGTTCATTTAGTTTAAATCCGCCATCAGTACCTAGTTTCAATATAGAATGGTACAAAAAAGGTGCGATTTTAAACGAACCCACAGCCTTTGGTATAAATCCGTTTAGCAACAGTCTAATGGTAGGCGGAGAAGCTGGAGCAGAAGCAATCGCCCCTATCGACACACTACAAGATTATGTCAAACAAGCGGTAAAAGAGGAAAATGCTAATAACACACTCATTACCTTATTCGTAAATATGTACGAACTCTTAAAACAGTATTTACCCACGCTCTCAAAAAGACAGCTCGTACTTGATACTGGTGCGGTTGTGGGCGAATTATCGCCATACATTGACTATAGTTTAGGAAATATAAATGCTTTAAAGATCAGAGGGAATTAGATGTATAACAACGTAGAATTTATAAGGTTAAGCGACAACAAAATTAAAGAAAGTTATAAAGATTTTGGTCTTCTGCTCTCCCCTTTCAACCTTGAAATTCCAGAAGTACAGACGAATTATATCAGTATTGCAGGTCGTAACGGAAGTATTGATTTAACGGAGGTACTTGGACAAATAAATTATAACAATCGTAATTTAGATCTTAATTTTACAGCGACCAACGGAATAAAAAATATGATTAATATTTATACAGAACTCGCAAACTTTTTGCATGGGCAGAATATGAAAATAACTTTACCAAATTATGAAGATTATTATCTAATCGGGCGGTGCAGTATCGGAAGTTTAGACAGAGCAAAAAAGACAGGACAAATAACAATAAAGACAAATTGTGAGCCTTATAAGTGCAAAAATGAACTAACAACAATTACACAAACAATAGGAACACTTCCCTATAAAATAATTATTAATAATCTAAAAATGCCGACAGTCCCCACAATTACGACAACTAATAACGTGATAATGAACTTTGAAAACATAGATTATTCGTGGATTGAGGGCGAACACATAAATACATCTATTGTCTTAAAAGAGGGAGAAAATATTTTTACATTTAAATCAGGAAACAGCGGAATCGTTACATTCTCGTATCAGGAGGGAACTTTATGAGATACGTTATAAAATGTGATAATTACATACTTCACGACAGTCAGAACCAGACTTTAAGGATAAACAGTCCTAAATTAAATTTGGAACTGAATAAAAACGGTACTCTTACATTTACAGTCCTAAACAATCACCCTTATTACAGCAACATAAATAAGCTAAAATCTATTATTTCAGTGTATCAAGATAATAAAATATTGTTCAAAGGTAGAGTTTTAGACGACACCATAAACATATATAAATCCAGAAAAATAACGGTTGAAGGAATCAGGGCGTTTTTAACTGACAGTATTTATCGTCCTTTTTCGTACCAAGGCGACATACCAGAATTTCTGGAAAGTATAATTGATAATCATAATTCACAAGTCGAGGACTTTCAAAAATTCATACTGGGAAATATTACTGTGACAGACCCAAACCACTATATAAACCGTTCAAGTATAGAATATTTGACAAGTCTGGAAGTGATTGAAAGTAGGCTGATAAAAACTTACGGAGGATATTTGATTGTAAGATATGAAGATAACGGAAATTATTTAGATTATTTATCAGACTTTCCATATACCTCAACTCAATTAATAGAATTTTCCGTCAACCTTGCAGATTTAAGCCAAAAAATAGACGGAACAAGCATTAAAACAGGAATCATACCTCTTGGTGCAAAGATCAAAGACAGCGAAGGCAACGATACAGACGAAAGATTGACTATTAAAAGTGTAAACGATGATAAAGACTACTTAATTAATGAGGAAGCTGCTGCTTTGTACGGAAGTATATTTGAGGTTGTAACGTGGGAAGATGTGACAGTTGCAAGTAATTTGCTTACCAAAGCCAAACAATATTTAGCCGACAACATCATGTTTCTGGTAAAAATTGATGTGTCGGCTATTGATTTAAGTACATTAAATAAAGATGTAAATTCTTTTAAAGTAGGAGAATATGTGAAGATAAAGAGTACCCCTCATGAAATAAATAAAATTTATGTGCTTAAAAAATTAAATATAGACATAGAAAATCCGTCAAAAACACAAATACAACTTGGCGATAGTTTTAAATCTCTAACAGACATCAGTATCGGACAATCCAGCTCCGCAAACGATTTAGTTACAAGAATAGGAACAATAGAAACACATTATGTACCAAACAACGAACTCACAGGAATAATAAACGAAACAGTTGAAACCAACAGTTTAATACAACAAATGCCTGAAAATATATTACTTAGGGTACCTCAAAATTATACTAAACAAACAGATTTTAAAGAATATCAAAGTCAAGTCAGCACCCAGTTTACTCAGACTGCAAATGACTTCACCATGCAATTTACTAATTTAATCAGTCAGATAAACAGTTTGGACGGACAAACGCAAGAACAATTCAATGAAATCACGAAATATATAAGGTTTGTAGACGGAAATATTGTTTTAGGACAAGTTAATAATCCTCTGCTTTTAAAAATTATGAATGATCGTATATCTTTTGTAAGCAGCAACATTGAGATAGCGTACATGAGCGGCGGAAAATTATACATAAAAGATGGTGAATTTATTAAAAGTTTACAAATTGGAAATTATATTTTTGAACCCAGAGCAAATGGAAATTTATCATTTTATAAGAATAGGGGGTAAAAAAATCTTATTTTCATTTCAAAAGATTTATCCAATCTCGCTTAGAGGAAAGGAAGCGAAGAACAGATACAACTTTTTCTTTTTCGTCAACAGTATAAAATATTAAATAATTATTCACTAAAACCAATCTAATACCTAAACTTGCAAGATAACTGTCTTTTACAAGAGGCTGTCTGGTTGGCATGTTTTCCAAACTTTTCAATACTTTTTCAGCATCATCAACTAATTTTTTAGAAGCGATAATATTTTTAATCTCATTCTTTATATACTTTGCTGAATTAAATAAATCCTCTTTTGCGGTGGCAGTCATAACAACTTTATGCATCTAAATTTCAAGCTCCTCACGAATATCTGATATTGTTTCTTTATAGTCTGAAGTTCTCTTATTTTTAACATCATCTATTCCTTTTTCGATTAATTTATAAAGTTCCGTTCTTCCACAAATTTTTTCATAATCTTCGATACTCATAATCGCAAGGTCACCTTTTCCGTTTTTAGTTATAAAAACAGGTTCTGAATAAGTATGACAAAAATTACTTATTTCATTGTAATTATTTCTTAAATCTGCACTTGGTCTAATAGTCGGCATAATTATCACCTCAAATATTATTATATCAATATTATATACAAATATTGATATATTTTCAATATTTAAAATGAAAGGTGAGAAGCTTTTTTCTCAAACGTACATTGACAACTGAATAAAGACAAACTCAATTACTTTATCCATTCTGCTCTAAGAGTAAGCGTTTTATACGGTTCGCCATGACCCTAATTTATTAATTAGGTGAGCGAGAAAACACCGATATATAAAATTAGCCGGAAACTAATTCGCGATAACAGGAACGGTAACAATGATACTTTTGCATAGCCATAGTTCGAGCATGATAAGACCGTCGCAAACAATGGGTGTAACCCCAATGAGGAGGACGTAAAATGCGTATGTCGCTGAATAACCCATCAACGGATTGAGTAAGTCTAAAAGTATTTTTAAAAGGAAGGATTTTTAAAAATGGATACAAATTACAATTTTTTATCTGATTATTCAGACGTACTATCTCCAAAAGATCTAACAAAAATTATTGAAGTTGGTAAAAATACAGTTTACAAACTTCTAAAATCCAACTCTATACAAAATATAAAAATCGGTAAAAATTATAAAATACCAAAATTATTTCTGATTAAATACTTATTTAATAATTTATGAATACACATTTAAAAAAACGGACCTACTATGATATAATATATGTCGGTGGTAGGTTATTGGTCAAATAAACGGGAGGATATAAAAATGTTGACAGGTAACTTACAAATTAAAAAAGATACATATTACGCAGTAATAAACTTTAAGCAAGGTAAAAAATACAAACAAAAATGGATTAGTACTAAATTGAAAACTAAAGGTAACAAACGTAAAGCAGTAGAATTTTTAAATGATGCTTTATCCAAATATTCATCTTATGACTTTTCAAAGAAAACCGAAAGCATAAAATTTACAGACTATGCAGAAAAATGGTTAGATAATAAAAAAGCAAAATAGAGCAGTTAACGTGGGATACTT
>CAQBRY010000032.1 GCA_948762645.1 uncultured Eubacteriales bacterium
GCTCCCGGAACATTTACTCCTTTATTGGAAGATATGACACCACCGTTAAGAACTTTACAAACCAATTTATTTTCAAAAGGCTCTTCTACTTCCAACTCTATAAGACCGTCGTCTATTAGAACTTTACATCCTTTATTTATACTTTTTGGAATCCTTTTAAGGCTAACGCTACAAATATCTTTATTGCCCATCATTTCTTCAGTAATCAATGTAAAAGTCTGACCTTGATTTAAAGTAATCTTCTCTTCCTCAAATTTTCCAACTCTTACTTCAGGCCCTTTTGTGTCTAAAAGGAGGGCTATGGGGAATCCTAGCTCCTGCCTTACTTGTTTTAATTTATCTACCCTAATTTTTTGTAAGCTATAATTCTGGTGAGACATATTTATTCGTGCTACGCTCATACCGTTTACCGCTAAACTCCTGAGTACCCTAATATTGTCGGTAGCAGGACCTAATGTACATACAATTTTTGTTTTTCTCAAGTTTTTTCATTCCCTTCATAAAAATACTGCTTTTATATTATAATCTATTAATTAGAGTATTTAATAGCATTTATTTTCAAAAAACGTTATAATTATAAATTATTATAAATTTCAAGGAGTGTAAAAAAAATTGAACATCTGGCATGATATTGATTCTAAATGTATTAGTCCTGAGGACTTCGTAGTGGTAATAGAAATATCCAAGGGAAGCAAAGTTAAATATGAGCTGGACAAGCAAACAGGAATATTAAAATTAGACAGAATACTATACACATCTACCCATTATCCGGCTAACTATGGTTTTATACCACGTACTTATGCTGATGATAATGACCCTTTAGATGCTTTGGTTCTTTGTTCGGAATGTATCTTTCCGCTTACGATGGTAAGATGCTATCCAATTGGAGTAATATCTATGATCGATAGTGGAAGTAAAGACGAAAAAATTATAGCTATACCATTTCAAGATCCAAATTATAATATGTATACGAATATTACTCAGCTTCCCGATCATATATTTAATGAAATGAAACACTTTTTTTCTGTATACAAGGCACTTGAGTACAAAGAAACTGCTGTAGAAGACGTAAGTGCAAAACAAGAAGCAATAAATATTATAAAGTCTTCTATAGATTCTTACAATTCTAAATTTAAGCCCCAACAGTCTGCTTTCCAAAAAGCTGAATTAATAAATTGATTTTTTTAGGTACCCATTCAGGAGGATTTATTTTTAATCTATGAAAAATTTTTTATTTAAAATGGTAGTTGCTATAAGCTTTTTATTAATTTCTAAAAGCATTTATGCTACAAACTTATATGATAAAGAACTACAAGCCGATTCAGCTTTAATGATAAATCTAGAATATGACCAAATAGTAGTAGAAAAAAATATACATAAAAGAAGAAGTCCTGCATCTCTTACTAAAATTATGACTTTTATAGTAGTATTAGAAAAAATAAAAAATCCGGAAGCAGAATACGTAACAATTAGCAAGGATATTTTCGATAAAATGCAAAAAGATGAACCTGAAAGTTCTATGTCAAATCTAAAAGATGGAGATAGACTTTCTATTCTTCAACTACTATATTGTATGATGGTAGCGTCTGGAAATGATGCTGCTATGGTTTTAGCAAATTATATAGGACAAGGGAGCATAGAAAGTTTTGTGGATTTAATGAATCAAAAAGCTTTGGATATTGGATGTAACAATACCCATTTTACAAATCCCCATGGTCTATATAATGAAGATCATTACAGCACGGCAATGGATATGTATTTGATGTCTAGACATGCAATGGATCTTCCTTATTTTAAAGAAATAGTTTCAACAGTAGAGTATACTATATTTCAAGATGACAGACCAAAATTAATCAATACAAATAAGCTTATAAATCCAAATTCAGGAGAAAAATATTATTATAAATACGCTAAGGGTATTAAAACAGGTCAACACAGTCAAGCCGGAAGATGCTTGGCATCTTATGCTAAAAAAGATTCATTCAGCTATATATGTATAATACTTGGCACACCAAAAAAGAATGACAAAGGAGAAAAAATAGAAGACAATTTAGCTATTATCGAAACTAAAAATTTATACACATGGGCCTTTAATGAACTTTCTCTTACTCCACTTACTAACTCAAGAAATCCTATAAATCAAATTAAATTAAACTTAGCTTGGAAAAAAGATAAACTTTTATTATATCCGGAAAAAGATATAAACGTTTTTTTACCTAAAAATATTGATAAAAATGAAATAAGACCATCTTTTAACATTCCAGAATCTATTTCCGCTACTATTGAAAAAAATCAAATTATAGGTAATGTCGATTTTTTCTATAAAGATACGTTCTTATTAAATACTAACTTAGTCTCTCACGATAATATTAAAAAAAGTATAATAATGGTAATTATAAATTTCTTGTCATCTAGACCTTTTTTGGTTAGCGTTACATCGATAAGTTTGATAATATTACTATATGTTTTAGCTACACTTAATAAAAATCTTAGAAAAAAGAAATTTAAGAAAACTTCTAAAAAAATTCGGTGATTTTAGTATTAACAATATAAAAAAGCTATATTATAAATAAAAAATTATAATTTAGCTTTTTATTTTAATTTATACTATAAAAAATAAAACATCTTACATATTGAAAATTTAATTATCATTGTAGTATGATATTAATAATTATAATTAAGATCAAATTTAATACTCGGGTTACCAATACCAAAATTCTAACTGTCGTAATACATAATATTTGGATTGGTTACTCGAAGGTTTTTTATAGGAGTGGTCAGGTTATGGAAAACAATATTTCTATGGACAATTTTTATAGAAATACCGTAAAAGATTTTCCTTTAATAAATAAAAACAAAAATATAATATATATGGATAGTGCAGCTACTACGTTAAAACCTCAAAAAGTTGTAGATTCCATATGTGATTTCTATTACTCCTATACCTCTAACGTTTTTAGAGGGGTTCATCCATTTTCAGAAAAAGCGTCTATGAACTTTGAAGATACAAGAAGATTAGTAAGTTCATATATTAATGCTCTACCGGAAGAAATTATATTTACCCAAAACTGTACAGACTCCATAAATCTTCTTAAAAATCTATTAAACCTAAACAAAAACGACATAGTTATTAATTCTATACTCGAGCATCATTCAAACTATCTTCCGTGGCTAAAAAGCACAACTTTATTAACAGTAAATATAGATGATAACGGTATGATAGACATAAATGAAATACTTAAGAAAATAACAAAAAATACAAAACTTATAGCTATTACTTACGCTTCAAACGTAACAGGCAACATTCAGCCGGTAGAAGACATCATAAAAATATGTAAGGAAAAGAATATATTATCATTAATTGACGCTACCCAAGCCATAGCCCATATACAAATAGACGTTAAAAAAATAGATTGTGATTTCATGGCGTTTTCCGCTCATAAAATGTTAGGACCGTCCGGCGTGGGAGTACTATATATAAAGGATGAAATTATACACTCTCTTAAACCGTTTAAGTTTGGCGGCGGCATGGTAAATCAAGTAATAGGAAATGAAATAATTGTCAAAGATCCTCCATATTGTTTTGAAGCAGGTACTCCTGCAATAGAAAATGTAATAGCATTTGGCGAGTCTATAAAATACATAATACAAAAAGGTATAGAAAACATATCTTTATATTTAAAAGAAATAAATCAGTACGCTTTTGGGAAATTAAAAAATCTTGATTTTATAAACCTTCCATTTAATATATCTGATAAGCACATACCTATATTTACATTTTTACCTAAAAATAATCATATTGATATAAATTACGTGTCAAGGCTTTTATCTGACAGAAAAAATAGCATAGCCGTAAATGCAGGGTATCAATGTTGCCATACCCTATATTCAAACTTTAAAATAAACGGTGCCATAAGGGCTTCACTATACATTTATAATTCTAAAAAAGATATCGACGAATTAATAAACGCACTATATGATATCAAAAAATTTATTCAGTAAAGGATTTTGATATGAAAATTAAACGTCTTATAAATATCGAGCTTACTTCAAAGTGCACCGCACATTGTGCAATGTGCCCAAGAAATCAAATAAAAGAAACAGGATTTATGTACTATGAAACCCTAAAAAATATCGTGGATCAAGTCCAAGAAAATAATATATGGGAAATTACTTTCTCCGGAAGAGGTGAGCCTACATTACATCCAAATCTTCCAAGAATGCTAAGTCTTTGCAAAAAGTCCCCGGTAACCAATGCATTTATAACAACCGCCGTTGCCATGAACAAAGAAAATATAGAATCGTGTAAAGAAAACGTAGATATAATAAGATTATCCGTAAGTTCCTTCCACAAAAGTACTTTCGAAAAAATTCATAGAGGTCTTAACTATGAGAAAGTATGGGAAAACATAGATAATCTCACAAATGCCATCCCTGAAAAAATAAAAGTACATCTCGTGGGAGGGGAAACTATCTACGAACATCTCGAAGAAACTATTAAATTCTTTCATAAAAAAGGTATATATAGTTTATATATTTTCCCGCTTTGGAACCGTGGAGGAAACATTCCGGCTAAAGACGACATGAAAAAAAGACAAAATCTAATAGATCATTTTGGTCTGCTTCCTATTGAAGACGAGTTTTGCGTAAAAGATAGATACATATTTAATAATTATATGAAATCTAAAACAGCAGTAAATAAAAATTACTGTTTTCATGGGGACAGCAGTGCGTTAATAACCTTTAAGGGAGACATGCTAGGATGCTTTCAGGACTTTGGAAGTAATAATATTATAGGGAATGTAAATCAGAGTTCGTTAAAAGAATTACTTGATAAAAGATTTTATAGTCTTGGAAATATGGATATATGTAAAGGATGTAATTCCAACCTTGTAACTATGATTTAAAATTGCAGAAAGAATACTTTATATAATGAAATACAGTGATAAATTAGCTCAAAATATATATAATACATTTCTAGACCCTATTTCTATAAAAAAACAATCTTTTATAGGAATAGAGCTGGAATTTCCTGTAATAAATCTTGATAAAAAACCCGTAGATACTATTATGCTTCAGAAAATAATGTCCTTTCTGATATCCAATTACAATTTTGAAAAACTTGCTACTGATACAGACGGAAAAATATATTCTATTAAAAATACAAAAACAAAAGATATTATATGTTTTGAGTGCTCATATAATACCTTGGAATTTTCAATGTATAGAGACGAAAATATAATAAATATTTCCAAAAGATTCTACAGCTATTTTAATGCTATTAACAGTATATTAATATCAGAAAATCATATTATGGCAGGTTTGGGGTTTAACCCTTACTATAAATTCACAAACTCAAATGCCATTAAAAACAACAGATACGAAAAAATTTATTCCCTTATAAATGTTTTAAAGAATTATCCTAAAATAGTTCAGCACAGTAACTTTTTTTCTTATATTTCTTCTGCACAAACACATCTAGATGTTAATCTTAATCATCTTCCCAGATTCCTAAACGTACTCTCAAAAATCGAATGGATAAAAGCAATATTATTTTCAAATTCTTTAAATCCGGAGTCAAAAAATAAAAATACAAAATGTTTATGTACCAGAGATATAATATATAAAAATAGTATTTTTTCCTATGATAAAAATAATACAAGCGGATTTGATCATAAGCTTAAAAATATAAATGAATTAATAGATAATATTCTGGACAGATCTATATATTATGTTTACAGAGACAAAATATTCATATTCTTTAAACCCATAAAATTAAAAGATTATTTCAATAATAAAAATTTTTTAGGATATAAATTTACGTACAAGGATAAAATTCAAAAAGTAAATTTTGATCCCTCGTATAATGATATACAGTACTTTAGATCATATAAACCCCTGGAAATAACCAATTTAGGGACAGTTGAAATTCGAAGTGATTGTCAGCAATCTTTGGACAGAACATTCTTGCCAAGTGCATTTTGTCTTGGAATACTAGAAAATTTGGACCAGGCTGAATATTACATAAATAAATATTTTCCTTCATGTATAAAAAATCATTCGAATTCTGAGTTAAGAGAAATGTTTATTTATGAACATAACGTGATTTACGCTCTGCAAAATACCGAGATTTTCAAATTCATTAAAGATATAATCATCATTTCTTATGATGGACTCAAAAAAAGAAATTTTGGAGAAGAAATATTTTTAGAGCCTTTAACTCAAAATATAAACAAATTGTATTCTCCGGCCATAAAAATGATAAATCTTATCAGGCAGAATTACTCTTTGGAAGAAATAGTTCAAAAATACAGTAAATTTAAAGAATAAAGGAAAGATATCATGAAGAAAATTGGAATATGGATGTATAATAACGACGGCGGAAATATAGTACAAAGGAAATTAACGTCTAAACTTACTTCACTTGGATACCAAGTTATAAACTCTTTCGATATGAGAAACTGCTATTGTTTTGACGGAAAAGTATATACTAAAGATGGACTGGATTTAACTGATCTTGACGTTTTATACCATATGAACGCCGATCATCAAAACGATCATCAGCATGATATATTGAAAGCCATAGAGATTTCAGGCGTAAAAGTAATAAATGATACTAAATCTTTTTTCAAGTGTAAAGATAAATTTATCAGCAATTTTATCTTGAAAAATAATAACATAAACGTACCGGAATCTCTCCTTATTCCAAATAATACTTTAACTGAAAATATAAAAGAAAAATTAATAAAATTTAAATCCTTTTTAGTTAAACCAAGGGATAATTACGGTGGTTACGGTATTATTAAGTTCGACGATATAGAACAATTTGAGGATTACATCTTAGCTACAAAAAATTTTCACTCCAATTACTACATAGAAAAATTTATAGATTTTGATGATCACGATTATAGAGTAGAAGTGTTTGATAATAAAATTGTTGGAAGCTACAGCAGATCTAAAAATCACTCATTTAAAACAAATATAAGTTCAGGAGGGTCCCTAAATTCTATACACATAGGGAATGAAGAAAAAAACATCGCACTGCAAACTGCAAAAATTATGGGCATAACTTCTACAATAATAGACATGGTGAAATCTAGTCAAGACGGTAAATTTTATGTATTAGAAGTAAATCCTTTGCTTGGAATATTTGTAAATGCCTGTATAAAATCCGGGGAAAGAAATATATCAAAAAATTTCTTAGACAAAAATAATTATAATGATGATCTTAAATTACAGTCTATAGTTGACTATATTAAAAAAATTTGTGAAATATAAAAAGGCAGTGGTCTGTATTAAAAAATTAATCATAGGAATAACATCAGAAAAAACGTCTGTACCCTTGAACTTTTCATCTAAGCAGAATATTACCTTCGTCAATGATTCATATATGAATCTTATTAAGCAACTAGACGCTATCCCCTTTATAATCCCTACTGATATTCCACTCCAAAAAATTAAAGATGTCCTAAAAATTATAGACGGTCTAATCTTGCCCGGAGGCAAAGATATCCATCCAAACTGCTATGGTGAAAATATAAAAGTAACCTACTCGGAAAATATTCATGATATTGGAAAACCATTTTACCGTCCTATAATTTTAAAACCGGATATAGAAAAAGACAACTTTGAAATAAATTTATATTTACAAACAATAAAATTTAATATACCGGTTATAGGAATATGCAGAGGAATGCAAATAATAAACGTGGCTCATGGGGGAACTTTATTTCAGGAAATTCCGCCAAACAGCACTATTAAACATTCCATAGAAAGCGATGGATTTATTAATTATCACAGTATAAATATAGATAAACAAAGCAGAACATACAGTCTTTTTAAAGAAACATCTTATTTTACATCCTCAATACATCATCAAGCTATAAACAAATTAGGAAATGATTTAAAAGCGGCGGCTTTATCAGATGATAATATAATAGAAATCATTGAACATATAGACTCTGACATATTTATAATTGGTTTGCAAGGCCATCCTGAAAAAACTCTGACTAATTTAAATAAATTTAAAAAAATATTTGATGAATTCAAAAAAACAATGTGTGGAGATAAAAATGATAGATAAAAATAAACTAGAGTCTTTGCCAATATATAAAGAACTATTTAATGATAAAAATAGAGAAAAAATGTATGGCGGCTATCCGCAACTATTAAAAGGCGATATAGTCAAAAATTTTCCAAATAATTTTATGAACTCTAAGCTAGAAAAAGCACTTAAAAACAACGGACTTGAGTTTACTACTACTTCTGGCACCACCAGCGACAGAATGCAAATTATGAGAAAAAAAAACTGGTGGAAAGAAGAATATAAAAGACTATATTCGCAAATTCCAATTCTTTCAGGTAAGGAAAATTTTAATAAAGTAATATTTACAACTGCTGTTTGTTCCGGAACAACATGCCATTTAGGGCAGTCAACCATTGAAAAACGAACTTCCGGAAATATTTTATACGTAAACAATAAATTTGACCCATTTTCTTTTACACCTCATGATATAAACAGAATTATAGATGAAATTAATCTTTTCCGGCCCTACTATATAGAAGCCGACGCTGTATATTTATCTATATTTTTAATATATAAAGAAAAATATAATATATCAAAACCCTTACACATTCCTAAAATTATTACTTTAAGCTACGAATTTACAAATAAAAATATTAGAAAATATTTAAACAAGCACTTTAACTGTCCGATTCTGGATTTCTATGGATCTACCGAATTCGGATACGCTTTCTTAGAAACGCAAGAGGGTAACATGAAAATGTTCAGGGGAAAATTACAAGCTAATTTAGATCCATTAAATAAATCAAAAAATTTATACGTTATTTTAATATCGTCAGAAAAAAATGAATTCATGCCCTTATTTAACTATCGAAGCGGAGATATAGCCGAAGTTACTAAAGATCAATTTGAAAATTTCGATTTAAATCCTACAATATCCAGAATTGTTGGAAGAGAAAAAGATTTAACGCTTGATAAAAATGGTGAAATTATTACAGCAGCCGATATAGACGATTTTATATCACATTTTGAAAGTATAATTTTATATCAATTAGAATTTTTAAAAGATAAAAAAATAATTTTTAGGTACGTAACTCATGACTTTAAACAAATTTCTGATGAAAATAAAAGTGAAATTTCTAATTATATTTATAATTTATATTTAATACCTGTAGATATATCATATCAAATTTGTATTCCACCGGAGATGTCCGGAAAATTTTCAATTATAAAAAAATAATTTGATTTTCGGGAGAATAATATTATGGCTAAAAAATTAAAAAGCATTTTTGTATGCAGCCAGTGCGGCTTTGAATCTGTAAAATGGAATGGTATTTGCCCATCGTGCGGACAAGGAAACACTATGAATGAAGAAATAAAAGAAGTTTCTTCTTCAAATAAAATTAAAGTTTCTAACAAAATCTCTCCTCCTGAACATCTATCATCTATAGATATTTCAAATGAAATTAGATATAAAACAGGCATTAAAGAATTTGACAGAATATTTGGAGGTGGTATTGTAAAAGGATCCTTAGTTTTAATTGGAGGAGCTCCCGGAATAGGTAAATCTACTATTTTACTTCAAATGTGCAATTTTCTAAATAATAATTTAAAGATATTTTATATATCTGGAGAAGAATCTAAAAAACAAATAAAACTAAGAGCTTCAAGGTTAAATATAAAAAATGAAAATCTTTATATCATAACTAGCACTGACATCGAATCAATAGTTGAAGAAATTAAATCGTCAAGACCGGACATTGTAATAATAGACTCTATTCAAACCATGAACCATCAGGAACTTAATTCTCTTCCCGGAAGTATTGTACAGGTCAGAGAATGTACAAACATGCTCTTAAAAACTGCCAAATCTCTAGAAATACCTATATTAATTATAAGCCATGTAAATAAAGACGGTGCTATTGCAGGACCGAAAGTTCTTGAACATATCGTAGATGTTGTCTCTTATTTTGAAGGTGACGACCAAACGTCCTATAGAATACTAAGGGCTGTAAAAAACAGATATGGATCCACAAACGAAATAGGTGTATTTCAAATGACCCATGAAGGTCTCGAAGAAGTAGAAAACCCATCCCTAATGCTCCTTTCAGGCAGACCTATCGGCATTTCCGGTATATGTATTGCCTGTATTATGGAAGGGTCTCGTCCGCTGTTTACAGAGGTTCAGGGCTTAGTATCTTCAACCAGTTTCGGAAATCCCAGAAGAATGTCAACCGGCTTCGACTATAACAGACTTTGTCTAATTTTAGCCGTACTAGAAAAACGAGCGGGGTATTTCTTTTCAAATATGGATTGTTATATAAATATTGTTGGAGGATTAAAACTAAATGAACCTTCGGCAGATTTGTCTGTTGCGCTATCATTAATATCAAGCCTCAAAAACTCTCCCTTACAAAGTGATACAGTTGCTATTGGTGAAATAGGTCTTGCCGGGGAAATACGTTCTGTGTCAAACCTGGAAATGAGAATTTCAGAAGCAGACAAATTAGGATTTAATCATATAATCGTTCCCTACTATAACCTTAAATCCATAGAAAATATTAATAAATACAAAATTAAAATTACAGGTGCAAAAAATATTAGGGAAGCTTTTTTATCTGCTTACATATAATTTAATTTTTATATTTATTAGCTTGTACTAATAAGTATAAAATTGTATAATTTACTTCGAAATTTATTTTTGGAAGGTGACCATACATAATGTCAAACTATATTAAAGAAAACATAGACTTCATAAGAAAATTCGATCCGGAAATTGCAGAATCTATAGATTTGGAATTTAATCGTCAATCTAATAATCTAGAGCTTATAGCCTCAGAAAATATTGTTTCTTCTGCAGTACTTGCTGCTATGGGCAGTATATTAACCAACAAATACGCAGAAGGGTATCCGGGAAAACGCTATTATGGAGGTTGCGAATTTGTAGATATAGCAGAAGATTTAGCTAAAAAAAGAGCTTGTCAGATATTTGGTGCAGACCACGCTAACGTGCAACCTCATTCAGGCTCCCAAGCTAATGCAGCTGTATATTTTGCAATGCTAAAACCCGGAGATACTGTAATGGGAATGAGTCTTGCTGAAGGCGGACACCTCACTCATGGGTCACCTGTAAATATGTCCGGCAAATTTTATAATTTTATTCCCTATGGAGTCGATCCTGAAACTCATCTTATTGATTATGATAAAGTAAAAGAGATCGCCTTAAAAAATAAACCAAAAATGATAATTTGTGGAGCAAGTGCATATCCTAGAACTATAGACTTTAAAAAATTTAAAGAAATAGCTGATCAGTGCGGTGCGTATTTAATGGTTGATATGGCACATATTGCAGGACTTATCGCAGCCGGACTTCACCCAAATCCCGTACCATATGCTGATTTTGTAACAACAACTACTCACAAAACTTTAAGAGGTCCAAGAGGCGGTATGATACTTTGCAAAGAAAAGTACGCTAAAGACATTGACAAAGCGATTTTTCCGGGAATACAAGGCGGTCCGCTTATGCATATTATAGCTGCTAAAGCCGTATGTTTTGGCGAGGCTTTGAAACCTGAATTTAAAGAATACCAAAAAAACGTGGTGGAAAATTGTAAAGTACTGTCAGAAAGTTTACTTGAAAACGGCGTTAAACTAATATCCGGAGGTACAGACAACCATTTATTATTGGTAGACCTTAGTGATAAAGACATCTCCGGAAAAGAATTAGAACATAATTTAGATTTAGTAAATATTACTGTAAATAAAAATACTGTCCCAAATGAAAAAAGAGGGCCTTTCATAACTAGCGGCATTCGTATAGGTACTGCAGCAGTAACTACCAGAGGTATGAATAAAGAAGATATGAAAGAAATTGCAAAATTAATATCTTTATCCATTGAAGATTTCGAAAAAAATAAGGAAAATATTAAAAAATCTGTAAAATCTCTATGTGATAAGTATCCAATATACAAGTAAGGAAAATATCATTATGAAAAAAATAAAATTACTAACTTTAGTATTAACTATTCCTCTAATATTTTCAGGATGTGGAGAAGGTGACGTTGGATCTCCTAAGGGAAATTCTTCTGAGTCACAAATCAATTTAGATCAAAGCAAATACGAAGATAATCTGGAAGGTCTTCAAAACTACCTTCAGGATATGGATTTGATTTCAGGTCAATCTACCGACATGCTGTCAGAAATAATAAATGCTAAAAAAGGCGTAAAATATACGTTTAAATACAATAAATCAAATGTAACAGTAGAATTATATGAGTTTGAGAGTCCTAACGAAGACGCAGCAAATCAAATAAATTCTAAAGGAACTTTAAGTATTTTCGATAAAGAAGTACCTGCAGTAATTTCAAATAATAAAAGATTTTTGATAATATATTCAGATAAATCAACTAATCATCAAAATGTCGAAAAAGCAGAAAAAATTAAAGAAGCTGTGAAAAAATTTAAGGATGATTCGATATAATAAAAAGGGGAATTATAGAATAATGACTAAAAATTCTAAAAAATTAATAGGAGTGTTTTTGATGTGCTTTACATTTCTATCTTTTTACGGTTGCCAAAATAAAAATAATTTCTCTGACAATAACCTCGTAGGGTACCAGCTTGATTTGCCTGAAAAAGGTGAAGAAATAGCAGTTGTAAATACAAGCTTAGGATCGTTTAAAATAAGGTTCTTTCCCAACGTTGCCCCAAAGGCCGTAGAAAATTTTAAAAAACTCTCACAAGAAGGTTATTATAATGGAATAATTTTTCACAGAGTAATTAAAGACTTTATGGTTCAAACCGGAGATCCGAATGGAAACGGCACCGGCGGACAAAGTATCTGGGGAAAAGAATTTGAAGATGAATTTAGCAGTAAACTATTTAATATAACCGGTTCGGTATCTATGGCAAACCGGGGGCCAAATACAAATGGAAGTCAGTTTTTTATAAATAATAAAGATAGTTCCAGTTTTGAAGGATGGGACAGATATCAAAAAATCTATGATATGTATAGTCAGGATCCAAATAAATTTTCATCTATGTATGGAGCAACAATAGATATGTCCAAAATAACAGATGAAATAAAAAATCTATATGAAAGTCACGGAGGCAGTCCAAACTTGGACGGCTATTACAGTACAGCTAACAAAGGCCATACAGTTTTTGGTCAAGTCTTCGAAGGAATGGAAACGATCAATTCTATTTCACAATCTCCCACAAATGACTCAGATAAACCTATAGAAGATATAAAAATAAATAATATAGAAATTATAAAATATCAGTAGTTAATCATTAATGAAAGGAAATATCAATTGAGAGTTATATCCGGTCTATATAAAGGACTAAAGCTAGAAGAAAAATACATTAAAACTGTACGTCCTACAACCGATAAAGTAAAAGAATCCTTATTTAACATTCTACAATTTGAAACTCAAAATAAGATTTTTCTAGATCTTTTTGGTGGTACCGGTCAAATTGGTATTGAAGCGGCTAGCAGAGGAGCTAAAAAAGTAGTAGTCATAGATAATAATGCAGAGTCTATAAATTTAATTAAAAAAAATATATCTAAGATAAAAAATAAAAATAATATTTCTATAATAATGTCTTCATCTGATTCATTTTTAGAAAATAATACTGACAAATTTGATATTGTCTTTTTAGACCCACCATACCTAGATACTGACCTACTTAACAGATCATTACTAAAAATAAAAGATCATATGCAAAAAAATAGTATTATTGCTATAGAGTCATTAAAGCAAACAGAAATTTTAAATTATTCTAAGGATTTTATTTTACAAAATAGATATATATATGGTAAAATAGCATTGCATATATATAGAAATTAAAAATAAATGTCAGTTTGCTGATTATAGTGATAGGTGGAATTAATAAAAAATGAGTATAGAGGATATAATAGATAAGCTTGAAGATTTATTGGAGGATGCTTGGCATTTACCTATGTCCGGCGGAAGAATAATAGTAAGTTCAGAAAATATCAAAAGAATACTTGAAGATTTAAGACTCAATCTTCCTAAAGAAATAGTACAAGCTAAAAAAATAGTGGCAGATCGAAATCAAATTATCGAAGATACAAAAAATGAAGCTCAGTCTATGGCAAAAGCATTCCAAGAAAAAGCTAAATCTTTAGTAAATAGAGATGAAATAGTAAAAAATGCTCAAAGTACCGCTAAGGAAATAATTTTAGACGCTAAACAAAAATCAAAAGAAATGAGATCTGCTGCTGCAAAATATACTGAAAAGCTATTAAAAGACGTTGAAGATGCTTTAAATAACAATCTATCAGAAATAAAAAAAGTAAAACAATCTTTAAAATCTAATTTAGAATAGTAATGTGAAAATTGTATTCGAACTAAATCGAATACAATTTTTTTATCTATCTTTTTAAACTAATATTAAAATTCTTATTTAGCAAGTTTAAAAATTTATTTTCTATTTCGCTAATCTCTTCAGAAGTTAACGTAGACTTATCGCTACAATATTCTACTTCATACAGTACCGCATGACTATCAGAAGAAATATTTTTATCGCAGTAAATATCTTTAACTATCACCGATCTTACCAGCTCACTCGATTCTTTAATTTCACTTACAATACACTTTGATAAAATATCTTTTCTACATAATAAATTGTAATATCTCTTAATGCTTGGAAATTTAGATTCAAACTGAAGTAATTTATTTTTACTATTAAAATATTCAATGTAAATTTCAAGGTAAAATATTTTATCTTTTACTAACTTTAAATTTTGAATATTTTTTAAATCTTGTTTTTTTATTTCTCCCAAAAATCCTATTCTTACGCCATCTTCATTTATAATACTATATCCAGAGTTATCTTCAAAAAATGGATATTCTTCTTGTTTCAGATCAAAACTCTGACCAAATTCATTAAAAAGTATATTTACATAATTTAAAAGATCATAATAACTATATTTTATGTCTTTATCTATTCCCCATCCACGGTCTAATCTATTTCCGGATAATATAATACCTATAGTATCTATTTCTTTGCACCCGGTATCTTGCGTTTCATCTTTAAAATATGTTCTGCCAATTTCAAAAAGAGATAAATCAGTATTATTTCGAGAATAGTTATATGATAAGCTACCAAGCAAAGAATAGATTAATGTTGGTCTCATTAAGCAATACATTGGAGAAATAGGATTTTGAAGTTTTAAGTCAGAATATAAAAAGTGATCTTTTTTTATTCCTAAAAATTTTGTAATGTCCTCGGGAATGAAAGCGTAGTTTATAACTTCATTAAATCCCAGACCTACAAGCATATTCCTTAAAACATCTATATTGTCCCATATATAATTTTTATTATACTGCACCTGAATAGTGGGCATTATTGGCTTTATGTTATCATATCCATATATTCTAGCTATTTCCTCGATAATATCGACTTCTTTTAATACGTCTAATCTATATGATGGAGATGTTACATCAACACTATCTTCTCCATTTTTTATACATTTAAAATCATATTTTTCTAAAAGTGTTATCATCCGGTCAACAGTTAAATTACATCCTATTAATTCATTTGCTCTTGAACCCCTTAAAGTCAATATATTATCTTGAACCTTGTTTGGATAATAATCAAAATATATGTCATACATCTTTCCTTGGCATATTTCTATAACCTTTTTTGCACATATATAGGCTATATCTTTAGCACTATTAATATTTATACCGCGCTCAAATCTAAATGATGACGGAGTAGATATTTTCATACGCCTAGATGTAAGTCTAACGCTTATTTCATCAAATATTGCAGATTCAAGTAATATATTTTTAGTATTGGTATCTACAGTAGAAGATTCCGTACCAATGATTCCTGCTACGCATAGGACTTTACTGTCATCTGATATCACTATATCCCCTTTTTTTATCTGGGCTTCTTTATTTCCTAAAGTAACAATTTTACTATCAGCATTTGACTTACATACTTTTATAGTATTTCCTGATATTTTATCGATATCGTAGGTATGCATCGGCTGACCAAGTTCCAACATAACATAATTAGCTATGTCAACCACAGCGTTTACACAGTTAACTCCTAATTCTTCCAACCTATTTTTTATATATTCCGGAGTAGAAACTGTATTGTCAATACCATTAATTATTATTCCTGAAAAACGTCTGCATGAATTATCATTTGCAAATTCAATATTTATTGGAAATGAATTATTGTCTTCTTTTAAGTTAGCCTTTTCTATCTTAGGAATACTCAAACTTTTAAAAGCACAGACCTCTCTTGCTATTCCAATATGCGAAAGCATATCTGCCCTGTTGGCCTTTACCTCAATAGTTATAACTCTATCACTACCCAAATTTTGCTCTGACTTTACCTCAAATCCTTGTAAATTAAGTATATTAAAAAGTTCGTCCGGAGTTAATTCGCCCCCGCACAATTCATTTAACCAATTGAAAGAAAATTTAAACATATATTATTTCCCCCTTTCTTACCTTTATAGTTGCTTCCAAAGACTAATGTCATTTTCGTATATTTTACGTATCTCACCTAAATCATAATATATGAGAGCTAATCTATTGAGGCCCAGACCAAATGCAAAACCAGTATATTTTTCGCTGTCATATCCAACACCTTCAAGTACGTTTGGATGAACCATACCGGACCCTAAAACTGTTATCCAACCAGATCCACCGCATGTCCTGCAACCTTTTTTATTACATTTTGTACAAGACATATCTATAGCAGCACTAGGTTCCGTATACGGATAGTACGTCGGTCTGAATCTAACATCCACGTGATCTCCAAAAACCTCTTTTAATAATTTTATTAAAACTGCTTTTAAATTTGCAAACGAGATTTTTTCACCCACCATTAATCCTTCAACTTGGTAAAACATCGGCGTATGTTGAGGGTCTATATCGTCTACACGATAAACTGTTCCAGGGGATATAATTTGTATTGGCGGAGATTTTTTTTGCATTGTCCTTATCTGTACAGAAGAAGTATGAGACCTTAAAAGTACGCTTGGAGATGATACATAAAACGTATCTTGCATATCTCTTGCAGGATGATGGGACGGCATATTTAATTTTTCAAAATTATACTTATCAAGTTCTATTTCAGGTCCTTGTACTACGGAAAAACCCATATTTATAAATATTTTTTCCATTTTTTTATATAACTTTACAAGCGGATGGACCGTACCAAGTTTTATATTTTGCTTAAATATAGTAATATCATATTTATTAGTAGTATGTTCCTTATTAAATCTTTGTAAAGTATCTTCTATATTATTTTCTACAAATTTTTTAAATTCATTTATAGATTTACCTGCACTTTTCTTTTCTTCGACATCTATAATATTTTTTAAGTCAGCATAAAGCACCTTAACATATTTTTTTAAATACTTTACATTAATATTCTGAATATCCTGAGTACTTTTAACATGTTTTAACTCATCCAAAAATTTAACTTTATTTTCCTCGATACTTTTATTAATTCCCTGCATATTTTACCCCCCTAATATAAATAATGTTATTTACATAATTTTTCAATGTAATTTTTTATTTCTTCTACTTTATCAAGATGTTCCCACTTAACATTTAAGTCTTCCCTTCCCATATGCCCGTAAACTGCAAGTTTAGAATATATCGGTGAAAGCAAATTAAACTGCTTTATTATCGAAAGAGGTCTCAAATCAAATATATGTTTTGCTGCTTTTTCTAATACCTCATCCCC
>CAQBRY010000033.1 GCA_948762645.1 uncultured Eubacteriales bacterium
CTTTTATGCTACTCGTGTTTATTGTAATGATTTATATGTCAAAAAAGTCGAGATCAAAAACCTCCTCGCTAAAAATGGGACTTTCACAGGCAAATGTTCGTGGATGGAACGTCAATTTAAAAAGTGAAGATACTCTGCAACGATAGAAAAAGACGATAAAATTGGTGGAAAAGGTCTACTAATACAAGACTCATTTAGTGATGTCACGATAAGAGTACCAAAACAGGGGCAAAACGGACCTAGAATAGTTTTGGATAGAGATGTCATAGGTGTAAGTCGGGGAAGTGCATGTAGTTATACCACAAACGTGGTTATTTTCGAGGTCAGATTGATATTTTGTTATCATAAATTTTTATCCTTTCTACTAAATCTTTTTTTGAATTTGTGGTTTAAAGTTAATAAAGTCCTCTGCTCTACGAAGTGTTCGACCCTTTCTATCGACTAAGACAGGCTGATGAACATATTTTCCATAAAGATTTTTGTATCTTCTTACTCCAAAGAAACTGTAAATCCGTAATATAAATATCCTTTTTCTGAATTGCCGTCATGCAAGATGGTACAATCTTTTTCTAAAATAGGACTATGTTTCATGCCTATTGGTGCTAAATACCATTTTGCGGTATCATCTTGTAAGTCAAGTGACTCGCCATCCTCATAAAATACTTGAAATTTAAGAATGGTTCCGCTGTTTCCGGCAATCAGTTCGATTTCTTGCAGTTTAGTAATGTAGGGATCCATAAGATAGTCATCTTCTTTTAATTTTTATATGCTAAAACTTCTATCATCAAAGCGATAAATCTCTCCTGTAATGATTACATCTTATCGACCGTAATCATTGACGATTCGGGAGTTTTGTCAGAGAGTGTGAAACCGGGTTCTTCCACAGAATACGCAAGGCTAAAAGTTAAAAACAGCGCTGAAACTTGGAATACATCATCGAACGGCATTGTTTCAAACAAAATAAGGCTTGAACTTCCAAACGAATTTACATTAAATGCAAAAAACATAATGTTTAATATAAATGATTTAGGGAATATCCCAATCAAAAAATTTGACATCTTAGGAAATTTAGTAGAGTTAGAGGCTGGAGATTTAATCTCAAATACTAAATATCTGCTCAAATTTATAGGTGAATCGTTCGTACTATTAAATCAACTTACCTCACATAAAGTTTTAGAAAAAATAAAGACAGTTGACGGTTCTTAAAGTGGCTTAGATGCTAACTTGTTAGATGGAAAAAAGTACAGATTTTGCAACAGCACAGCAAGGATTGAAAGACGATACCGCAATTCAAAGTATTAAAGCAAACGGAGAATTAATTAATCTTGACAAAAAAAATCCAGTAAATATAACACCAGAAAGCACAGACTCTGTGCTGATTACAGGACTATCAACAATAAAAGTTTGTCGCAAAATATTATCCTTTCTACAAGTGATGTCGGTGCCTCTGCATATTAGCATTCACATTCAAACGCTACAACTTCAAATTCAGATTTTATGAGTTCATCTGATCAATCAAAACTGGATGAAATTGCAAACGGTGCAATAAAAAACATTATTACTTATGGTGAAAGATTCTATAAGGGACATGAAAACACTCCAAGTACAAATATAAAATCGACTAGATTTTACACTAATCGATTTTTGTTGGTCCGAGTGACAGGAATTGAACCTGCGGCCCCTTGAACCCCATTCAAGTGCGCTACCAATCTGCGCTACACCCGGTAAGTATTTTATTTAAGGATAATTATATATCAATAAATAAAATATTTCAACATAAAAACTACACTAATCATAATCTAAAAATACTTAATATAAATTAATCTTCTAAATCCTCTTCTTCTCCATTCCAATCTGGGTCAGGCTCTAAGATTAAAATATCTTCTTCCTCATCTTCATCCACCGTCTCATCATATTCATCACTATTTCCACCAAAAAAATAATTCCATATTCCTCCTATGCCTCTTCCAACACATTTGACGCCTTTTCCTATACCCCTTCCAACCCATCTTACGCCTCTAGACAAGCCAGAACCTGTACTAGACATAGGATGTGCAACTGCTTGAGTAATATCTTGTATATTATTTACTGCATTTACCACAGGTATATGCTCATCATTAGGACTATTTGGAGCTCTATCTCTTTGAAGGTGGTCCACTATTCTATTGACACCATTAACTATATTTACTACCGGTATTTGATCATCTTCAGGTGTATCTGGCTCCCTACCCCTTTGTAAATGATCTATCATTCTGTCGACATTGTTTACTATTCTTACTATAGGTGCAGTATCCTCAGGATTAGGATCATCAGGTCTCCTTTTTTCATTTAAATTTTGGGCGATTTCCTCAACATATTTGGCTGGCTTTGCCCATTTTATAAGAAAAATACTTGCAGTAATAGAAAGTACCGTAACAGATGCTAAAGCACAACTAACTAATACATTATGTACAACTCGGCTAATTTCCAAAAATATCACTCCTAAAAAAATCTAATTTCTTTGCCTAATTGCTGATAATAAACTGCTTCCCCCGTTCATATTTCTAGCTATTGGGCCCACCACTCCATTTACATTTGAAAACGTTGTATTCATGCCTAAATTAGCATTCTTCACTAGTTGACTCGTGTCAGATAATAACGTGCAAAGATGATACGTTATAGATAATGTTGTTTTTACCATCCAATTAAGTTTATTTTATTAAAATGTGTATAATATATAAAATAACATCTGCATAATATTATAATATCATATTATTTTAATTTTTTAATATATTTTTACAAATATTTAATTATAAATCAAAGGAGAATTCAATGCTAAATCATAATTATTTTAATGAACTTCCCATAGAATCTTATAGAAACAAATTTATATCTAATTTAAATTTACAATATCCATTTATAAATGTAAACAGCAAATTTAAAAGTTTGTGTTCAAGAAATATTACTGTAATAACTATTGGAAATATGGAAAATTCTGTACTTCTTTCCGGAGCATACCATGGTATGGAATGGATTACAACTTTGTTATTATTAAAATTTACCAGTAGATTATGCGATAGTATAAATCAAAAAAAAGAATTTTTCAATATGGATATATCAAAGTTCATAAACTCTAGAGGAATTACTATTATACCGTGTGTTAATCCAGATGGTGTGGAAATTTCTCTCAGAGGGCCAAAATACGCGGGAAAATACTATGAATTAGTTGAAAATATAAGTGGTGGAGACACTTCTAATTGGCAAACCAACGCTAGAGGAGTAGATCTGAATCATAACTTTAATGCAGATTGGGAAGACCTACATTTGAGAGAACAACAATCTGGATTTACAGGTCCTTCACGTACTAGATTTGGTGGTCCCTACCCTGAAAGTGAACCCGAAACCCAGGCCATTACAAAGATATGCCGAGAAAATAATTTCAGTCATGCTCTGGCTTTTCATAGTCAAGGGGAGGAAATCTATTGGAACTATGGAAAAAACACTCCTGAGAAATCTGAATTTATGGCAAAAGTTCTTTCTAGTGTGACAAATTATAAAGTATGTTTCCCCGAAGGATTAGCCGTAGGAGGAGGATTCAAGGACTGGTTCATAACTGAATTTAAAAAACCTGGTTTTACAATAGAAATAGGTAAAGGAAAAAATCCTTTACCCATATCCGATTTCGATAGTATTTATGAAAAATTAGAATATATGATGCTTCTTAGTATTATAATATAGCCTTGCCTAATTTCCAGACGGTTCTAAAAGACCATATTTACCATCTTTACGTTTATATACCACGTTTATTTCATCTGTTTCGCAGTTTGTAAACATATAGAATTGATGTCCAACCAAGTCCATCTCTAAAATTGCCTCTTCCACGCTCAATGGCTTTACCGGTATCTTTTTGGTTCTTGCAATTTCAATCTTATTTTCTCCTGCATCAGATACGTCAAATTTATCATGAGCAATATAATCATCAATAACTTCAGATCTAATTTGCTTTTGAAGTCTTGATTTGTTCTTGCGTATTTGGCGACCAATTGCATTTATTGCATTATCTAAAGACTCGTTCATATCGTCAGTATCGCTTTCGGAACGGTACACCTTATTTTGATGTCTTATAGTGATCTCTACTCTTTGGTATCGACTTTCAACAGTAACTGTAACATAAGCTTTTTCACTTTCACCGAATATTCTATCAAATTTGGAAAGTTTATCTCTTACCATGTCTTTAAAATTATCTCTTAAATTTACTTTTCTGCCAGTTATTATTATATCCATAATATAACCTCCTAATTATTAACATAAAATTATGGTAGTATCATAACATAATACATATTAATTTACAAGCTTAATGGCAAAAAATGTAAACTAGTAGGCCTTGCCCCAATATACTAAATGTTTAGCGTCTTCCCCACAAACAGCACACTTACCTGATATTTTATCATCCAATAATGATATGCATCTGGAAGAAACTGATAATTCCTCTTTTAAGATCTCTTCACATTTTTCTTTTCCACACCACATTGATCTTATAAATCCATGTTTTTCGCTACATATTTTCCTAAAATCATCTTTCGTTTTAGCTTCTCTCATTAAACTATTTCTCTGATTGAGCGCTTTTTCATATAAAGATTCCTTAAATTTTATAAACACTTGCTTTATTTCGTTATCCAAATTATCTAAAGGAGCAAAACTTTTTTCACGGTTATCGCGTCTAACTAAAACACATTGCCCTTTTTCAATATCTTTTGGGCCTATCTCTAATCTAATCGGTACACCTTTCATTTCATACTCAGAAAATTTCCAACCTGGAGTCTGGTTGGATTCATCTAGTTTAACTCTATATTTTTCTTTTAAAATATTATATATTTCTTTAGCCTTTTCAAGTACTCCCGGTTTATTCATAGATATTGGAATTATTATTATTTGAATAGGGGCAATGTCCGGAGGCAACACAAGCCCGTTATTATCGCCATGGGTCATAATGATCCCACCGATTATCCTAGTGGACATTCCCCAAGATGTTTCATATGGATATGATGGCTTATTGTCTCTGTCCTGATAAGTTATGTCAAAAGCTTTGCAAAATCCATCTCCAAAATAATGGCTCGTTCCAGATTGAAGTATTTTTCCATCATGCATCATAGCTTCGATAGTATATGTAGATTCTGCTCCTGCAAACTTTTCTTTGTCTGTCTTACGTCCTTTTATAATCGGCATACAAAGTTCATTCTCACAAAAATCAGCATATGTATTAAACATTCTCATCGTCTCATTTTGTGCTTCTTCTTGCGTTTCATGAATTGTGTGACCCTCCTGCCAATGAAATTCTACAGATCTTAAAAATGGTCTTGATGTTTTCTCCCAGCGTACCACCGAGCACCACTGATTATAAAGTTTTGGAAGATCTCTCCAGGAGTGAACTTTTCTTGAAAAATACTCGCAAAAAAGTGTTTCGGACGTAGGTCTTATGCAAAGTCTTTCCTGAAGTTTTTCGCTTCCGGCATGAGTTACCCACGCAACTTCAGGAGCAAATCCTTCTATATGATCTTTTTCCTTTTGGAGCAAACTTTCGGGAATTAAAAGCGGCATCGCAACATTTTCATGTCCTAAACCTTTAAACTTCTTATCAAGTATTTTTTGTATATTTTCCCATATTGCAAATCCGTAAGGCTCCAGTATCATACACCCCCTTACGTTGGAATAGTCCATAAGTTGAGCTTTTTTTACTATATCCGTATACCATTTGGCAAAATCTTCTTCCATGCTCGTAATATCTTTGACCAGCTTTTCCTGCTTACCCATTTTTTTCTCCTTACTAATATATTATTTATTAATTTTATTATATTCTTTTTTACTTTTATTGAAAATAGTATTTAGTATAACCACTACTAAATAAATCAGTCCCATAACTACAAATATTCCTACCATGCCTTCAAAAGCTAACCACAAACACTTAATTATATTCTCATTAAAAACAGGTCCTATAAGAGAATTAAAATATATTCCACTACTGTGCATAATTTAATACCTTCCTTTACTTTTAAAAATATTTTACAAAATAATATCTTGTTAATTTAGGATTTTCCTTGTTTTCTCTTTTAAATTCAAGTATAAATCCGCACTTTTCATAAAATTTAGGGGCTTGAAATCCACACGTAACTAAACTCATGTAATTGAAATTTTTATTTCGATAATAATCTTCAACTTGTTTTATAAGCTTTGATCCGATACCTCGTTTACGATATTCCTCAATTACAAATAATAAGTCAATATAAATTTCTTCGTTATAAACAGAGTACCCTGTTAAAATACCAATAATTTTATTCTCTTGCTTAGCTATAAAATTAAATGTCTTATAGTTACATAACAAATTGTTCTTATTTGCATATTTTTCAAACTTATCATCCAACCAAGACAATATACTTTCATTCAACTTTTCTTTATATTCTATGTCCATAAATTTTGACATTCCTTATCCATTCTGAAATTAATAAAGTCCAAAATTTCTTGCCAAGGAAAGTATCATTCCTCCGGCAACTACCGAACCAATTTGTCCGGCAACGTTTGCCCCTATAGCATACATTAATATATGATTTTGGTTATCTTCCTTAAGTGCCATTTTCTGTACGACCCTTGCAGACATCGGAAAAGCTGATATTCCCGCAGCTCCCACCATAGGATTGATCTTCTTGCCCTTTGGCAAAAATATATTCATAAACTTAGCAAGAATAACTCCTCCGATCGTATCAAATATAAATGCTATAAGTCCTAATAATATAACGATTATTGTGCCAAAAGACAAAAAACTTTTTGCTTGCATTTGAAATGATATTGTAATACCTAAAAATATCGTAATTATGTTCGCCAAAGGTCCTTTAGCCGCTAATGACAAATTTTCAAGTCTTCCGCATTCTCTTATTAAATTGCCAAACATTAAAAATCCTACCAACGCTACCGACTCCGGCGCCACTAGCCCAGCAATAAACGTAACTATTATCGGAAACAAAATTTTAGCTGTCTTTGAAACACTATCCGGATTATAAGGCATCTTTATCATACGTTCTTTTTTAGTTGTTACTAACCTTATTGCAAATGGCTGTATAATCGGTACAAGTGCCATATAAGAATATGCTGCAACAGCTATCGCTCCCTTATAGTCACTGCTCAGCCTTTGAGAAACTAATATAGCCGTAGGACCATCGGCAGCTCCTATTACACCTATAGAGAAAGCATCTTTAAGGGGAAATCCCAAAAGTGCGGATATTATAACAGTTATAAATATTCCTAATTGAGCAGCTCCACCGAAAAACAGTGCTCTCGGATTACTCAAAATGGGGCCAAAATCTATCATAGCTCCTATACCTACAAATAATAAAAGCGGTAAAGCCTCCGATGACTCTATTCCTATCTTAAAAAGCCACTCCACTATACCATTTTGTCCTATTACTCCGGTATTTGGCAAGTTTACAAGTATAGTTCCAAATCCTATCGGTAAAAGTAGAGATGGTTCAAAATTTTTCTTTACGGCAAGCCATATTAAAATTAAACCGATCATCCACATAATTATCATCGGTAAATTGATTTCTTTTACTATATCAGTTATAAAACTAAAATTTCCCAAAAGATTATACCCTCTTTTTACATCAAGTTTATATAATCCCTATTGTTTGAATAATACTGCTAAATTATTCTTTATTATTATAATTATCTTGTTTAAAAGACTTTCTATCAGAATCATTATTTTTTCCTTTTTTGGGTATAAGTACAAATACTACTCCCGCTACTGAAATTGCAATTAAAGATATTCCCCCATATAAAAGAATCCATCCATCACCTAAGAAGTTCATTACTCCTTCACTGGACTTTATAAAATCTAATTCACTTGTATTTTCTTCACCGTCACTATTAGTATTTAGATATACAAAAAAATCGTTTCTTGGTTTAGATCTTGAATATGTTAAATCTCCCGATAAACTGAAAAATAATATTGTAAACACACTGATAAACATCATCAAATTTCTTATTCTAACTTTCATTTATTCATCCCCCAAAAACTTTAATTATAAAGCGACATAGCCTTTTCCATATTGCCTTCTATAATAAGATTTATCGAATTTTGTATATCTTTTAGAGTATCTTCTATAATATCATTCTCTTCTTTCGAGAATTTAGACAAAACCCAATTTGCTAAATCCCAATCTTTACTAGGTCTTTCTCCCACTCCTACCTTTACCCTGGGAAAATTACTGCTTGATGATAAATCTATTATATTCCTTACTCCATTATGTCCACCATGAGTTCCACTTCTTCTTATCCTTATTTTACCTATAGGGAGCGAAATATCATCAAAAATTAAAATCACTTTTTCAGGCGGTACCTTATAATAAGACATTATCTTTAAAACACATTCGCCACTTTTATTCATAAATGTTTGTGGTTTTAAAAATAAAACTTTATTTTTCCCTAAGTTTCCGTATCCATATATTCCATCAAATTTACTACAGTTTAATTTTATATTACTTTGTTTACAAATATAGTCAATAGATAAAAATCCTACATTATGCCTCGTACTTTCATATTTTATACCCGGATTTCCAAGCCCAACGATTATATAATCAATATTTCCAATATTTTTACTTTTATCGAATAATTTACTAAGTATACTCAATTTTTAATATACACCTCTGAATATTTTTCTTATTCTTTATTTAAATATATATTTTGTATAATACCTACTCCTAAATATAAACACGCCGTTGAAGAGCCTCCAGAACTAAAAAATGGTAAAGTTACTCCCATAACCGGAAGTAAACTTAAACACATCCCAAGATTAAATATCGTCTGACAAGCCACAAGTCCTATAAATCCAAAACAAATATATGTCCCTAAATCATCGCATGATTTTCTTGCAATTATCGAAACCCTAAATATTAGTAAAAATAAAAGAAATATTATAAGAAAACATCCTATAAATCCTAACTCTTCTCCGGCCACGGAAAATATAAAATCACTTTCCTGAATAGGTACTACTCCATTAGCTACTCTTTCTCCTTTAAAAAGTCCACTTCCGGCTAACCCACCAGAACCGATTGAAAGTTTTCCCTGGATTTGCTGGTATCCCATATTAAGAGGATCCACCTCAGGATTTATTTGATTTAAAAGCCGTTGTTTCTGATAATCTGCTAAAACATAATTCCACGCTAAAGGTACTAAAGCTATTCCCAATATTATTACTGATACAAAATATCTAATTTTTATTTCCGCTATAAAAGCAATAAACACAGCTATACATAAAAATATTATGGCAGCTCCGTCATCACCTTGTAAGTGAGTAAGAACCACAGGTGTTATAGCATGAAAGCAAAGTAAAATAATACTTTTAAATTCATTTAACTTGCCTTTTGCTTTTAAAATTGATATGTGTTTAGAAAAAGTAATTATAAATCCTATTTTTACCAGTTCTGAAGGTTGAAAAGTTATACCTCCGGGAAGTTTTATCCACGCTCTTGCATTTATTCCAGACGATCCTTCAACTGTAATGCCAAAAACTAAAGTATATATTATAAATAATACACAAAATATAAAAATAATCTTATATTTTTCTGCCACCGCTTGATAATTTACAGACTGTAAAGCAACCGCACATAAAAATCCTACAATTACCGCAATAAATTGAAGTGTAAAAAAATTTGCTCCTTCTCTTGATACGCTTTTTATAAGTAATAAGCTATATGAGGAAATAATAATTATAATAGTCCATAAAAACTTATCACCTAAGTTTAAATAATTAAAAAAATTCTTAATTATCTTTGGCAACCCACTTTTCCTCCTATAAATTTATACTATATAAACTAGATTTAATACAAAACAAGCTTGTAATCTGCATATTACCAGAAAACAAGACTTGATATAAGTTATATATATTATTATCTCTTTGAAAACTGAGGTGCTCTTCTTGCTGCTTTAAGACCGTATTTTTTACGTTCTTTCATTCTTGGATCACGGGTTAAAAATCCTGCTTTTTTAAGTTTTTGTCTTAAATTTTCACTGTCATACTCAAGAAGTGCCCTTGAAATACCATGGCGTATTGCTCCTGCCTGACCTGTAACTCCTCCGCCGGATACGTTGCATACTATATCAAATTGATCTTGAGTTTCTGTAAGGACTAAGGGCTGACGTACAATTAATTTAAGAGTTTCAAGACCAAAATATTCATCTATATTTCTTGAATTTATTGTTATTTTTCCCGTGCCTTTATAAACTCTTACTCTTGCTACAGAACTTTTTCTTCTTCCCGTACCATAGAAAAAAGATTCTTTATTATACATTATTCTACCTCCCATAACTCTGGCTTCTGAGCTGCATGTTCATGCTCTGCACCTTTAACCGTACGAAGTCTTAACATTTCTTTTCTTCCAAGCGTAGTATTAGGAATCATCCCTTTTACTGCTAACTCCATAGCTTTTTCAGGTTTTGTTGCCATTAAGTGATCATAATGTATAGTTTTAAGATGACCTATATATCCTGTAAAACGGTATCTGCATTTTTGAAACAATTTTTTACCTGTAAGAACAGCTTTGTCACAATTTATTATGATTACATGGTCTCCACAATCTACGTGCGGTGTAAATACAGGCTTATGTTTTCCACGAAGAAGTACGGCAGCCTCAGCAGCTACTCTTCCAAGAGGTCTACCTGCAGCATCTATAACATACCATTTATGTTCCACACTATTGCTCTTTGGCATATAAGTAGACATTTTATTAATTCCTCCCAATTTTTTACTCTATTAAACAACTTTTTAATAATACCACTGCTTTAAACTTATGTCAATAATAATTTGAGATAATTTTAATTTGAATATATATTATCTCTTTTTTTCTGATATATTCTCTTTTAATCTCTTAAATTCTTATAAGTGAAAAAATATTTTACCAAATTATCTTAAGTTTTTGAATCTAAATTTTAAAATACACTTGCACTTATATCCCATCTTCCTTTACTATATAAAAGTTCCGTTTATATTTAAGAATTTCTTACTGGAGGTAAAATTAATTAAAATGATAGGTATTATATGTGCAATGGAGGAAGAAATACGTAATATAATATTAAACATGCAGGACAAACAATATGAAATCATTTCTTCTAAAAAGTACACAATTGGAACGTTTATGGGAAAAAAATGTGTGGCGTGTCTGAGTGGCATAGGCAAAGTACATGCAGCTATGGCTTGTCAAACTATGATATTAAAGTATAGTCCAGATGCCATTATAAACACCGGAGTTGCAGGATCATTAAGCGACAAAATACAAATTGGAGATATAATAATTGGTGAAAATGTCATCCAACATGATTTTGACATTTCAGCCTTTGAAAATAGGACGAAAGGTGAAATACCCGGGATCAATTCTTATAAAATTCCATGCAGCCAAAATTTAATTGAAAAAGCTACTTTATCCTCTAAAAAGACAAATATTCCGTTACACATCGGCACTATACTTACTGGAGATCAATTTATAAATAGTAAAAAAATACTCAGTAACTTAAAAAGTACGTTTGGCGGACTGGCCTGTGAAATGGAGGGTGCAAGTATTGGGCAAGTATGCTATATCAATAAGATTCCTTTTATAATAATAAGAAGCATTTCAGACAACTCAGATAGTTCATCCCACAATGATTTTAAAAATAATTTAAAAAAGTCCTGTCAAAATGTAAATGATTTTATGTCAGAATTCGTTTCGACATTTTAGTAATATTGATTATCACTTTATAGAATAATTATATAAATTGAATAATTTTATATATAAAACAAATCATAAAATAGTCTTTATCGCAATTAATACATTATTTTAGTTAATTAATTATGTGTAAATTCACCTACCATCTTTTAAAATTTAAAAAAATTTATTGAAAATGATTACTTTTTTTTGTTTTTATGATACAATACTATCAATTAATAAATAATATTCTTTGATTTTTACGAGGTGACATATGAGTTTTTTAAAGTTTTTATTTGGAAACTACAGTAAAAGAGAGCTAAAAAGGATCAGACCTATATGCCAGGCAGTACTAGACCTTGAAACAAAATATCTTAATATGACAGACAGCGAACTTTCTTCACAAACAGGTATTTTAAAAGAAAGATTAAAAAATGGAGAAACCCTAGATGATATTCTGCCAGATGCTTTCGCAGTATGCAGAGAGGCCTCAGATAGAGTCCTAGGTATGAGGCATTTCCCAGTTCAAGTAATAGGTGGAATAGTTCTGCATCAAGGAAGAATAAGTGAAATGAAAACAGGTGAAGGTAAAACACTTGTTGCTACTTTACCTGCATATTTAAATGCTTTAAACGGCAGAGGAGTTCATATAGTTACCGTAAACGATTACTTAGCAAAACGTGACGCCGAGCAAATGGGTAAATTATATAGATTCTTAGGCCTAACTACAGGGGTTATAAAACACAATATAAGCAAGGAAGAAAGAAGAGACGCTTATAATTGCGATATAACATATGGTACAAATAATGAGTTTGGATTTGATTACCTTCGTGACAATATGGTTATATACAAAAGTTCTAAAGTTCAAAGAGACCATGCATTCGCTATCGTTGACGAAGTTGACTCCATACTTATCGATGAAGCCAGAACTCCTCTTATAATATCAGGAGAAGGGGATAAATCAACAGAGCTCTATACAGTGGTGGACAAATTTGCTAAAACTTTAAAACCTATGAAAGTCGCCGAAATAAACGCTAAAGAAGATACTGATGAAACATTCCAAGACGGAGATTACGTAATAGACGAAAAAGCAAAAACAGCTAACTTGACCCCATCCGGAGTAGAAAAGGCAGAAAAATATTTCAATATCGAAAATCTTACTGATCAAAGTAACATAACCTTACAGCATCATATAAATCAAGCTATTAAAGCAAATGGAGTTATGAAAAAAGATACAGATTACGTAGTTAAAGACGGCGAAGTTATAATAGTAGACGAATTTACAGGAAGACTTATGCAAGGAAGAAGATATAATGACGGTCTTCATCAGGCTATTGAAGCTAAAGAGGGCGTAAAGGTCGAACGTGAATCCAAAACCCTTGCTTCAATAACATTCCAGAACTACTTCAGACTCTATGATAAACTCTCCGGTATGACAGGTACCGCAATGACCGAAGAACCGGAATTCAGAGAAATTTACAAATTAGACGTAATCGAAATTCCTACTAATAAACCTGTTAAACGTAATGATCTTCCTGACGTAGTATATAAAACAGAACAAGCTAAATTTAATGCTATTATAGATGAAATTATAAAGTGTAATGAAACAGGTCAGCCGGTACTCGTAGGTACAATATCAATAGAAAAATCAGAACTTCTTAGCGAAATGCTTAGAAAAAAAGGCGTACCACATGAAGTATTAAACGCTAAATATCATGAAAAAGAAGCAGAAATAGTAGCACAAGCAGGAAAAAAAGGGGCCATAACCATAGCTACAAACATGGCCGGACGCGGAACCGACATAATGCTTGGCGGTAACGCTGAATTTATGGCAAAAACAGAACTTAGAGAACTTGGGTTCAGTGATGAAGCTATTGCCGAGTCCAATAGCTATTCGGAAACCACAGATGAAGAAATAATGGAAGCTCGTAGAAAATATATAGAAATATATAACAGACACAAAAATAAAATTAAAGAAATGTCAGAGGAGGTCAAAGATCTGGGCGGATTATACATAATCGGCACAGAACGTCATGAATCAAGACGTATTGACAATCAGCTAAGAGGTCGTTCAGGACGTCAGGGGGACCCCGGACAAACAAGATTTTTCTTATCGCTTGATGATGATCTTATGAGGTTATTTGGCGGTGAAAGACTTAAAAAAATGATGTCGAGATTAAACGTGGAAGAAGATATGCCTTTAGAGGCTAAAATGCTTACTAAATCGATAGAATCGGCTCAGAGGAAAATAGAAGGCAGAAATTTTGCTATACGTAAAAATGTTCTTCAATATGACGATGTTCTTAATCGTCAGCGTGAAATAATATACGGCCAACGCAATCAAGTACTTGATGGTGACGACGTAAAAGAACAAATTGTCTCTATGATTAAGCAATGTGCTGAAAATATAGTGTCAAGATATATAAATAAAGAAGCTAAAAAAGATCAGTGGAATATAGAAGGCTTAAGGGATTACTATTTAGGTTGGTTATTAACCGAAAACGATCTTAAATATTCTGAAGAAGAATTAAATGATCTTACTTTTGATCAAATACTTGAATTCATAACTCAAAAATGCAATATGCAATATAACAAGCAAGAAGAAATACTTGGATATAAATCTATGAGAGAGCTTGAAAGAATGATACTTCTCAAAGTAGTAGACGAACATTGGATGGATCACATAGATGCTATGGAAGAGTTAAAAAGAGGTATAAACTTGAGAGCATACGCGCAAAGAGATCCGGTTGTTGATTACCGCGTTGAAGGTTTCGATATGTTCGATGAAATGATAGCAACAATACGGGAAGAAACGATAAAAATGCTTCTTTCATTTAAACTGAGTATATTTGAGCACAATCCTACAACTGTTTTACCAGTAGAAAATTCAAAAATCAAAAATATAAAATCAGAGTTCCAAGGAAATTCTACTATAGGAGGATAACTATGCCTTAGCATAAGTTAAAAAATGTCGACATGAATATTTTTAAAAACATAGATTCTAGAATTATAAAGTATATTGTCATTGTATTAATACTACTGTTTTTTATAATATGGAAAAAATTAAATATTAAAAGAACTTCCAGAACTGATGCACCCAAAGAAATAAAATATGACTATTGCGAAGGAACTTATATTCCAAAAATAAAACATGATTACTCCATAGATTATGTTAAAGCACATCTATACTCTGGAGCAAATAGGGACTATCTTTCCAAAGACAAAAAGTGTGGATGCTTTTATTGCTTAAAAATATTTGATCCCAAAGAAATAATCGATTGGTGTTATTATGTTTCAGATGAAGATACTGCAATATGTCCATATTGTGGGATAGATTCTATAATAGGAGAAAGTTCAGGGTTTCCTATAACAGAAGAATTTTTAAAAAAAATGCATAATTATTGGTTTTAAATATTAAGAAATTTATTAATCTAAAATTTGACAATTTTTAAAAAAGTTATATAATTATATTAGCGGTATATTAAAAATTGGAGGAATAAATTTGAATAAAAAATTAATTTCTATAATATTATCGGCTATAATTATGTCTTTTCCTCTTGTGGAAGCGATGAAACCTCATAATTCTTCTCCAAATTCTGCTAAAAAGTTATTATTAAATTGTTTAATCGGTATACCATCGGGACTTGCATTGTTAGCTGCTATAAGGTTTGCGATTAATCATAATAACGACATTAGTGCAGATCGTCTCCCTGAATCGCAAGATAATGTTGCTCCAAATTCGGTTGCTTCTCTCCATAAAAGCACTAGTGTAAATCATCTACCTAAGTCGCAAAATGATGCTGCTCCAGCTTCGGTTGCTTTTCGTTCCGCACGTACTCGGATAGATACTGGTTGTATTCAATATCAGAGGGAACAACATTGTGACATACATTACTATGGCTGGGACAGTGACACTTCGGAAAATTTAGATCCTCTTAGTACTATTTCTTTACCTGATGTTATGGACTTGTTTAACTGTGCGAAGAAACCCTATACAAAGTTGTCACAATTTTCACAATTAGACCCCTTAAAAAACGATAATTGGCAGCAGGTACATGAACTTGCGGTTCAGTGTCTCAATTCTAATCGCCCTAAAGCATATGAGTACGCTTCTATAACTGCTCAGTATCTTTATCTTATGCCTAAACATATTAAAGATATAGTGTCTTGCTTTATTCTTAGAGATTTTTCAGATGCCTTTAGCGACCGCAGATTCGGTTCCTATAATCGGATTATCTTTTTTAATATCCATACCGGTGAAAGTGATTACGGCGAAAGTGATCGTCCTCTGATATTTGACATAATAACCATGGATACTACCAATAATGAAGAACTTTCCAAACTAGATAACTTGGGCATACAATTTGAATGCGAACATGGTTTGTTTCCGGACACGTATTTTGACATTGTGAAAATACCATTTAGAAATTCTTTACAGAAAAAAATTCTTGTAAGATATTTGCAAATTGGCCTCATAAATTATTATTCAGGTATTTTTTAATAAGTTTTATTATGTAGTTTATATTTTTAATATTGATAAAACCTCCAAAAAACTATATAATACATTTAGTATTAATATTTGGAGGTTTATTATTGTGCCAGAACTTTTGCAAAATTTAGGTCCATCAGGACAAATGCTCATTACTGTTTTAATTTATGCAGTAATAATCGGTGGAATGTACTTAGTTTTACTTCGTCCGCAACAAAAAAAGAAAAAGCAAGAAGATGAAATGAGAAAAAGTATAGGAATAGGCGACGAAGTAATTACTATAGGAGGAATTATCGGTAAAATTATAAGCATAAAAGATGATAATGACTCTATAGTTGTAGAAAGCGGAAGTAATAAAATAAGATTAAAACGCTGGGCTATATCAGGTCTTGCCTCTGATTCTAAAATCAATCTTTCACAAAAATAAGAATAATGTCCATACTTTAGGAATATTATTACCGCAGGGAAGCACTTTTCTTCCATGCGGATTTTTTATAGAGAGGGAGTAAATAAATTGAGTAGTAAAAATAAGTCCTTGAGTTTAAAATATATAAAACCTATTATTTTAGGATGTATAACCGGGGTATTCATAAATTTAATATTATTGTCGCTTTGTTCGTTTTTATTTTCTAAAAACGGCAATTTTCCTCTTGCAATCGTTGGACCTATTACAGTATGTATAATGGTTACAGGAGCCTTCGCAGGAGGATATATTTGTGCAAAAATATCCAAAAAAGATGGCATGATATATGGATTATCATGTGGGTTCATTATTTTTACTGTAATATTTTTTTCTGAAATAATACTTATTGGTCAGTCTATTTCAACGATGGTATTAGTAAAGTTATTCTCTATATTACTTTCAAGTGCAGTAGGGGGAATAATAGGAGTAAACAAAGCAAAGTAAATATAATGCTTAATTTTCTTAATAATAACTCCAAAACATGTTATCAATTTATATATTTTATGGTATAATAATAATTTATATTTTGGAGGGATTTACTTTGTACGACATTAATTATATACTTTCACAAATAAATGACTTCTTATTTGGTCATATAATTGTAGGGCTACTAATTTTTTGCGGCATATATTTTTCATTTAGGACAAAATTTGCACAATTAAGATTTTTTTCGGAATCTTTTAGATTACTTAGTGAAAAATCATCCGGAAATAAAACATCTGCATTCAGCG